>JAOZRC010000651.1 GCA_029940345.1 Desulfobacterales bacterium | reverse complement strand
TGAAATATCTGTTCGGTTCGCCGGTATGACGATACGGGCTCCTTTCTCCCAATACTAAAGGTCAGGGCGGCAAGAAATTTTGTGCTGCCAGTTTGGTTATTATTACCTTGAAAAACCAATATTAGTATAATGCTTTCAATTCGTCCCAGATAGCAGATATCCGCTCTTTAATTTCCTTCCAGGATTCATCGCTTTGTGACCGAAATCCTTCTATCTTTTTAATGACTTCCTTGTTTTTTTGTCCCATTTCCTTCAGTCGAACGGCGAGTTCTTCACGGGCCTCATCATTCATCGTTTCAGATTGTTTTCGTAGATTCGCCAGTTTCGTGTTTAATTCGGTAATCGTCACATCCAATTGACCGGCAAATTCTTTCTCGATTTTTTTAAACATATCCTTGGCGTCTTCGGTGAACTCCTTGTTTTTATCTTTCAGGCCCCCGATTGCTTTGTTAATTTTATCGCTGGATTCACCGGCTGATTTTTTTATTTTGGCCTCCATTTTTTCGACTTTGGCATTGAGTTCAGCACTGGATAGTTCAAGTTTTTTACTTAATTCATCTTTTTTGAATGCTGCCAGATCGGAAGCGGTTTTTGAGATGTCATCCAGGTCTTGTTTCAAATTATCGAAAGAGGTTGTTAAGGATTCCTGGGTGGTCTCGGCCTTAAGGGCGGAAACCCCAAAAAAAAGGTACGTCAGCGTGAGCATGACCGGAAAAAACAGTTTAAAAGATTTCATAGTTAAGTTCCTTTCTTAATTTTACTGTGTTAAATTAACCTTCTACACATTTAACAAACAATTTCAACCTGTGCGGTTAGCGCTGAAGGCGCGAAATACTATAGCCCAGGGCATCGCCCTGGGTTCGGATATGTCCTATTATTAGCCCTGAAAGGGCGTACTAGTAGTTGTTTCATCTGCATTTTTCACACTAGCACGCCCCTTCAGGGCTAATGGTCGCATAATATCGCCCCCCAGGGCGATGCCCTGGGCTTTACTAGCAGGCCCTTTCAGGGCTTTATGCGTATTTGAAAATTTAAACCCCACAGGTCGAAAAATTTCGACATGAAACACTTCTGTATCAATGATAATGGGACACTTCAATTATACCATAAGAATCGCCGTTTCCGCCCTGGCCGCAAAAGATGTTCGACTAAAATAAGCCCTGCCACGGCAAACAAGCCGGCAAAAAGAATCTGGCCGATGCGCAGATAGAAATTGGTGCTGGCCACCTTATCCGCCATTGTTGACGTTCCCAGGAGAACGAGAAACGTGGTAAAACCGGAAATATAGTTTTTGGCCATCGGTCCGCCGCCAAATATTCGCCAACTGAAATAAAGTGTAAACCAGAGTGTCATGACCAGCAGAAACAGATATGACGGTGCGGCAACCAGCAAGTTGAAAGCGATGATAATGGCTGCGCCGCCGATCAGGCAGGCAATTGTATTATCTTTTAAAGCCTGAACAGATGCGTTGGCATTCGCGGATCCCACCATGAAACATATTTGTATCATGGCCAATGCATACGCGCCCAAATCCAGGGAAAAGAAGATCACAACAGCGGTAAGGGCAACAACTGTGCTTACCAGCGCCAGTCGAACCCGTTCTTCCCGTGGTGGTAATGGCGGCGGCAGGGGTTTCTTTGCCGGCGGCGCCTGGGCTAAGGGTTCAGCTAAGCTGTCAGGGAGAAGCGTATGAAAAAGCCAGGCAAAGATCAGACCGAAACTCATATTAAACAGGAGGGATATGGCAATAAAGTGCGACATTGCGGCCCCGGAGAGTCCCATTATGGGGACCATGGTGATGCCGAGGGTCATGAACATGACGGCAAACGGCGGTGCTGACGGCGTGTCATTATAGTAGATATAAAAGAACAACAATCCGTAAAGTAGCACGCAAATAATAGGAAAATCAAGTAATAATTCACTGATGACAAGTCCTGCCGACAGACTGAATGTCAGCCGGATCAAGAGCTGAACAGCCATTCTCCAACCGATCCACACCGGGATAATGAGGAATATCGTGGCAAAAAGGGGGGTGATAAAAGAGAGCTGCCAGGCCACACCATAAGAAACAGCGATAGCGGTCCACACACCAAGTGTCAGGCGAAGGGTTTGCACCGTCTGCAACGTCATTTCAATTCTCCTTTATTACCTGTCACTTTTATCAGTAAATATGGGAAAGGATGCTGACAAGGCGTACCCAGAGGCGGCCCAAGGTGTTAAGAATCGGCCGGTTGCCTGTATAGATGATCACATCGACCTGGCCGCCGGCGCGACGGAACCCCTTGGCGCTGTTATCGGCAAAGCGGATAAGCACCGGGAAATGTTGCGCCTGCCTGAGCCATCCGCTGGAGGTTTGAACTGTTGCCAGGCCCCCCAGCGCATTAGAACTGTTGTCCGAAACGCCATAGCCGACGCTCATTACCTCGCCTTTGAATATCCGCCCCGGCGCGGCATCCAGCACCATTTCGGCCGCGTCTCCTTTTTTGATATGCCCGAGGCTGTTTTCCCGCATATCCGCCTGAACCCAGACATTTTTGATAGAGATAAACGTCATGATCGGGGCGCCGGCATTGGCATAATGCCCGACATCGACTGACAAATTGGTGATAATGCCGTCGGAAGGCGCCTTGATAGTCGCTCGGGACAAATCCAGTTCTGCGGTTTCAAGTGCCGTAAGCGCCGATTTGATGCGGGCATTATCCTTTCCGGAGGCACCGAGCGTACTTTTGGCTTTTTCCAATTCCGAGCGTGCGCTGGCAAGTTTGGCTTTATTGGCCTCAATCTTTGAGCGGGCGTCATCAGCCCTTGACACCGATGCCGCTCCCTTTTTGGAGAGCTTGATGATGCGCCGGCCTTTGACTTCGGCATTGCGAAGATTGGCCTGGGCCTCGGCCACCTTGGCCCGGGCCGAGGATACGGATGCCACATCCGCGCCAGAGGTCTGGCTGGCCTGCTTCAGATCAGCTTGGGCCCGGCGAACGGCCAATTCATATTTTTCCGGATCAATCACAGCCAGTTTCTGTCCTGAAGTGACAATCTGGTTGTTGGTGATATCCACATCCATCAAGACTCCTGACACCTGGGGGGCAACAGGCACGATAAAGGCCTCAATCCGGCCGTTACTCGTGTAAGGCGTGTATTTGTCACTGAGCAGATGCCAGGTAAAAATCACAACACAGAGCAACAGGATCATTCCCACCCAGAATTTTACAGGATCCCGTTTTTTCTTTTTTTCGGACACAGGGGGCTTTTTCCCAGGTGTATCCGGGCTGGTTGCCTCTTTTGCGGAAGGGTCTTTCTCGGGTGCATCCGTGGATGCTGCTTTTATATTGTCAGTTTTTTCAGTAGACATTGATTTTACCAATTCTTAAAGGTTGATAAATATGCAAAAAATTTAGGTTTACAAACAGGCGCATTACTTATTTGTTCTTGGATGACATCTCGTTTAACAGATCACCCCAATCGGTTCGTTCCTCCATTTTCTTTTTCAC
>JAOZRC010000650.1 GCA_029940345.1 Desulfobacterales bacterium | reverse complement strand
CGGATTTAAGCGCTAACCGGCAAATGAAAAATGGCAGAACTGAATAAAAGATATAACCGCAAAACACCGGAAAGGAGGGCAATCGGAAGAAACAGATTATAGGAAAGACGGCAACCATGATTGACTGAAAACTCTTTTAACTTTAAAAAAAAGGAAGAAAACATGTTTTTTGGAAAAATTGATAATCTGACGCATCGCTTACAATTTCAAAAGTCCCCCCCCCCCCCCGCAAAACACAAAACCTGAAAAGACGCTCATATTTCTATGCGCCGTAATTATGATAGCAGGGCTGATCGCATCTCCGGCTTCGGCACAGTGGAATAACCTGGGTGCCGGCATGAATAATCGGGTCAATGCACTTGCATTCGACAGCGCCGGCAACCTGTATGCCGGCGGTAGTTTTACCACCGCAGGCGGAAACACCGCAAACCGTATTGCCAAATGGGTCTCACCTGAAATCGACCTGTCCCAAGGCGCAACCCCTGTTGCCAATAGCGGCAGTCACGACTTCGGCAGCTAGGTCACAGGGAGTGATACGGATACGATTTTCACGATTACTGACACAGGCGGAGCCGACCTGACCCTGACAACACCGCTGACGGTCGGAGGCGCCGATCCGGGTGAGTTTGCCATTGTCAATCAGCCGACCTCGCCTGTCGCGCCGGGCGGCAGCACGACCTTCACCGTGCGCTTCAGCCCCGTTTCCGAAAGCGCCAAATCCGCGATCAGTGGCATCACGATTGCAAAAAAACACGCTTCAGCCTGTTCATCGCTTCTACAGCGAAGCGTTAATGACGCATCTTTTCACAATTGATGTGAATGAAAAAGAACACCTCGTCAATAACGCAACCGATGTCTGGCGCTATGAAGGCGTCGCCTTCTATGTTCCGGCCGATTACCAGGAAGGAACGTTGCCTGTTTATCGCTTCTACAGCCAGGCTTTAAGGGTGCATCTCTTCACTGTCGATGAAAACGAAATGAATCACCTCATCGAAAATGCCGCCGACATCTGGACTTTCGAAGGCATCGCTTACTACGCCTTTCCCTGATCCGCGGACCTGAATCGTCAACTCAGCTAGCGTACAATAAAACCCGGCGAACCTGTTTGCCGGGTTTTTTTGTTCGGCAACCCGAATTTCAAACCGCATATTCAGAAATTCTGATTATAACGGATTTGGGGGACATTTGGAAACCGGATGAATTATAGGTTTTAACCTCGAAGAGGTCAGGTGATATAGCCTGGGGTTGAAAACCCCAGGCTATATCACTTTGCCGCTTTGCGGCATTAACCTCTCCCCAAAATCCGTTATAATCAGGACATTCCCTATGATGCCAAGGCTGACAACGTTGATAAAGAATTAGGTCGTATTCGGAACGCTTTGCCGGGCGTTATTTTACAGTCTTCCTATGCTGATGATGCGGTTTTGTTTATGAAAGGGTATAAGGAGAAACACATCAACCCCACGGCTATCCTGGCCATGAACTCCGGTTTTATCAGTCCTTCTTTTTTAGAAAAACTCGGAAAAGATGGTGAATATGTTTTAAGTCGCGAGGTATGGGCCCTTGATATCGGGCGCAAAAAACCCCTGGTTACGGCTGTTAATGATCTTTTCAATAAAAAATATGGAACGAATATGACCGGGAACTCAGCCCGGTCCTTTACCGGTCTTATCGTGCTTGCCGATGCCATTAACCGCGCCAGTACGCTTGAACCGGAAAATATTCGAAAAGCACTCATGGAAACAAAAATTTCCGGCGAACAGTTGATCATGCCCTGGGATGGGGTCAGATTCGATCCTGATACCGGACAAAATATCTTGGGCAAGGGTATCATCGTGCAAGTTCAGGGAGGCCAATACCGAACCGTATGGCTGTGGGAATTGTCGGAGAACCCGGTGATATGGCCGATGCCGACCTGGTCGGAAAGAGATGTCCTAAATAAAAAATGATTGTGAAATTTAAAAACATTTCAAAAACCGGGGTAACACGCAAAATTGTGGTGCTGCTCTTTGTATCCGGGATCATACCCTTGCTCATATTGGCAGGCGTCTTTTTCACTTTTTACTTCAAAGGGCAAAAACAAGGCGTCATTGATATACAACGGGAAATTGGCGACCGTATTGCAACAAGCATCTCAGCCTATCTCGAAAAAACCTCCGGACAGATTCAACTCTTTGCAAGCACGCTAAATCTTGAAGTCTCTGATGAACAAGATTTGAAATTTTTGTCGGATGCGCTGATGGATCAGGTAATCGAATTCGACGCGATTACCATCGCAGATCCCGGTGGAAACGAAGTCAGCAAGGTTTCCCGCTTTTACACGTTCAGATCGTTTGAATTGGAAAAAATCACCCCTAAAAAGTCCTTTCAAATCGCCAGGGCTGGTAAAAGTCATATCGCCCAGGTTAAAATATCTGAATATAGCAAGTTTCCGCATGTTGAAATATCCACACCCATTCGTGATGTTAGAGATCGATTAAGAGGTGTGCTGATTATTGATGTGAATGTCATGAAAATGTGGGATTATATATCAAAATACAGCATCGGCGAAAAACGGTATGCCTACATTGTCGATTCCGAGGGTTTTTTGATCGCATATCGGGATATCTCCTCGGTTTTACAGAACAATATGGATAACAGCCAGATATTATTTATAAAAGTCGACCACGGGAATTACCAGAGAGCCGAAATTATTCGACCTGTGCGGTTTTCAACGATGATATTGTGAAGGCTGTCGATAACGGTCAGTTTTACGAACAAACGAAGCTTTCGGACGCATGGTTTGGTTTCAACAAAACCGATATCATTAAGGATGTTCTGGCCGCTGATGTCCTCATTTTATTGAGATCTGCCGATATTGATGTGATCATACAGTTGAAAATTAATGAAATTGTAAGATTCATCGCCCATGCGAAACGGCAAATCGAACAGATTCGTCGGCGGGTTGTAAATGGCGAGACGATTCCACATCATAAAAAAGTGTTCTCGATTTTTGAAGAACACACCAAATGGATCGTCAAAGGCAAAGCGGGCGTTCCCCAGGAATCAGGGCTGAATGTCTGCGTTGTCAAAGATCAGTTCGGATTCATTCCACACTATCGTGTGATGGAAGATGAATCCGATGTTCTGATCGCTGTCCTGATTATTGAAGAAACAAAAGAACGATTTGAAAATTTTAACAGCAGCTCCTTTGACAAGGGCTTTCACAGTCCCGATAATCAGAAAGTGCTTGTTGAAATATTGGAAACTGTGGTTTTGCCACGTAAAGGCTGACTGTCGGCCATCTGCCGTGAGATTGAAAACTCTGAAGCGTTCAAAATAGCCAGGCGTAAGCACTCAGCGGTCGAGTCGTCGATTAATGCCCTGGAAAATCATGGTCTCGATCGATGCCCCGATCACGGCCTGCACGGATTTAAACGTTACGTCGGTCAGGCGGTTTTGGCTCGTGACATTCAAATCTTAGGCCATGTTATTCAACAGAAGAAGTTAAA
>JAOZRC010000078.1 GCA_029940345.1 Desulfobacterales bacterium | reverse complement strand
TTGGTAGGGAGGCAATTTTTGTGCCAGAACAAACCAAAATCTGACAACTATATACAGGAGTGATGAACTTTAGTATCTATCCGGTAATCATCTTCCATGAAAGATGAGATCAACTATTTTTGCAGTCCTATTTCAAAGGAGAAATGCTATGCAAGACTGGATAGAGAACGAATTGGAAACATCGGAGATAGGCGATGCGAGACTTGATGCACGATATGAAATTATGCGGAACGTTATATACCGTGTTTGGTGATGTATATGATAATCGCTTGGCGAGTCATGTTTTTATTGATGCTGGGACGTAAATGCCCTGATATGCCTTGTGATGCGGTTTTCAGTGATGATGAATGGCAGTCGGTTTATGTGATTGTAAAGAAAAAATTGCCTCCCGAAGATGTGCCGAGATTAGAGGAGATGGTTAAGATAATAGCTGGTTTAGGCGGATATCTCGGAAGAAAACATGATGGCCCTCCGGGGCCGAAAGCGATGTGGATTGGGTTGCAACGGATGTCAGACTATGCTCAGGCATGGCGGACGTTCAAATCTGTAAAAAAGCCACCCGGATGAAAAATAAATGTGTATAACGATGAGGGCATCGCCCTGGGTCAGGATAGGTTGTGATATCAGCCCTGAAAGGGCGGACTGGCGGCAGTTGCCCCTGCCTTCGACGGAAACAGAGTAGTTTATCATTCAGAAGTTGATTATTCTGAAAATATATTTCATACAAAAATAAATTCCGATTATTAAGAAAAGCAAGCCGGTTATACGTCTTAACCACAATTCCACAGCGGCAAGTTTGTTGAAAAAATTTCCTGCAAAGCGTGAAGAATAGGAAATGATTAATGAAAACAATAAAACAGGCAGTGCTGTTCCCACTCCGTAAAGAAACGGCAAAACCAATCTCGATTCATATTTCAATGAAAGGGGAATAACGCTACCGAAAAAAAGAGCGGCAGATATCGGGCAGAAAGAAAGCGCAAAAATGAATCCGAGAATAGATGCGCCGACAATACTGCCGTCTCCCAGTCGTTTTTGAAACTTTTCGCTGAAATTGAATCCGCTGAAGCCAAACGACAGGATTTCCAAAACAAATAAGCCTGCGATTATCAACAGGGGACCGAGAATCTTGTTCATATTTTCCTGAAGAAAAAAAGATATTTCAGGTACGGAAAGAAGGCTGAACACAATGATGAAGCTGATGAATATATATGCAAATGCTCTGCCGATTGTATAAAAAAAGCCCGCAATCAGAGTGCCGTAAGATTTGCTTATCTGTTTTCCGATATATGTGGTGGCGATGATATTGGTGGCAAGCGGGCACGGACTGATCGAAGTGAGAATGCCGAACCAAATCGCGGAAAACAGGGGGATAACACTCAGCTCCATGATCATTTCTCCAGGTATTTTTTTACGCCTAATGTCACGTAAGAGAAAAAATTTTCCTGATCTCGGAGAAGTTGCCATACCTTATCCATATTTTCCCATTTCATCTCTTTTTCACCTTTTAATTCTGAAATTATCAGCGATTTGGTAAATAAATTGTAATCCTTAATAAAATGCTTGTTTTCCGGTTTATCAACATTCACGGCTCTCCATATCAGCCTCCCATCTTTCAGAGCTTCCGGAAAAGAATCCTTGATTGCCTCATAAGACCATTTTTCTATCTTCTCACATGAAGGACAGCGATACGTGGTGTAAAAGTAGGAGACAATGATTTTCGCTTTTTCGGACGACATTTTGGTCTCCTTATCATCAGCTCCTGTTTCACCTGCCAGAAAGATAATAACAGTAAATACGACAAAAACAAGTTTCTGAATATTAGTAGCCATTGATTAAATTACTCCTTTCGTATATTTTCATCAAATTCTTACTGCTTAGGGGGTGTTGCGTTACCTGCTTCTGCTATTCATGCATAAGCATTCTCATGAAAAAATCGTGCTTATAAATTGCTGTATGCCTAAATATAAATATCATTGAAACAAAAAAAATACAAACGCTCTTATCAATTACAAATTTCTTCACGGTTTAATCCGGGCAACATCTCTATGAGTTCCTGTATTTCAGAATCATCTTCCAACCAGTAGCGAAGATTTCCCAAAAGTGTTGATGTATATGGATTATCCGGCTTATCATTAAGCGAATAATTCACCCAGAGTCCTTCTTTTCTGGATATGACAAGTCCGGCATCCTCCAGTATTTTTAGATGCTTGGAGACTGTCGGTTGAGCCAGTCCCAAGCCGGTGTGCATTTCACATACGCACAGTTCACGATGTTGCAACATTTTTACCATTTTCAAACGGTTTTTGTCTGAAAGGGCTTTCATTATTTTGAGAAAAATATTCATTAGCAGTCCTGTAAATATTCTGAATTTGGAATATATAAGGAATTTTTATATATCTGTCAAGCGATTTTATATACTGACGAAAACTTAACTTGGGACAAACAATCGGGTTTCTCGGAGATTGTGACTCCTGTACAGGGCTGTTCAGTTCTAAAAAATCTTGACAAATTATATGTTTTTTTGATAAAATTATAAAATAAATTAAGACGTTGAAGGAAAAAAACCGCTCTGTTTAATGGCATTTGATATGATTTCTAACGAATTTTGCCCTCAAAAGACACATCAACTGAACAACCCTGGCGACATAGATGCCTGTACCTTACTGGCATGCATCATGCAGGAAAAAGGCGAGCCTGAAGCGGCTAAAAGGTATCTGAAACGCATTATCTATTTTCATCCGGATTACACCGCCGCTTATATCGAGCTGGCGGCTCTTTATGAATCGGGTAATGATTTTAAATGGGCCCAAAAAATGTGGTCAAACGCTTTGAACCTTCTATCCCACATGTATCCCGATGATTTGATATCGCCTTATGATCAGGTGTGGGCGTTGACATTAACCCGGCATATACGACGTCTTATCGCTCAAATGGGTTAAGAACTCGGAGCGTTTACAACTTTACGGATAAAATAAAACAGGCAACTCTACACTGCAGCATGTGACAATTCTTTGCTTGATTATATTTAAAGATAAATATATAATACCTTTAACTCGACTTTGGCCATTTAAAAAAAAGCGCAAACCTTTTAAAATCAAGGTTTTCTTTCGTGAAATATAAATAGACGAAGTCATCTCCCCTCAATGAAGGGTATGATTTCACATAATTAAATTTCTAATATTCCAATCATTTGAATTGATTGACATAAATATTTTTCAAAATGGCCAAAGTGGAGTTTAAGACATCCTTCATATAGGGCTAAAAGTAGTTTACACTTTTTTCGCAATGAGGCCGCCTAACAATTTCAATAGACTTTCAGTTTATACAGTGCGACCTCGCAATCTGAAAGAATGCGTCACGATTCATCACAGGTGCCTGAAGCTAAAATTACTGGTAAAAGTGTAAACAGACTTATAAAGGATGCCACCTTAAGTTTTGATTTTTCCCGTCAATCCCCTGCAAAAGGAAGCCTGCACTCCGTTGTCCGGATGGCGCATGGGTGCAAACTTCAGCTAACAGTGCGCTAATCTTAAAGGAGGCCTTATGAAACTGAATCTGCTTATCATCATTGCAGCGGCATTATTTTTTATGATTACAATGGTTGAAGCCCGTGAAATCGGTTTCATCGAGGATTTCAGCTTGGCCAAAGATCGCTCGGAAGCCTTGAAACAACTGATTCCAGGAACGAGTGACTACTATTATTACCATTGTCTGCACGCTCAACACACTGGTGATTTCAAACAGGTGGAAGCTCTTTTGACGCGCCAGATTAAGCGTGAGGGGTATACGGCGCGCGTTAAGGAAATTATCAATCGGCAAGCACTGCTGGAATATGAACAAAATCCGGCCCGAACACTGAAATACATCAAAAAGGAATTGCATTTGCGGTTTGATCACCGCAAAGCGTCTGCTGAACGCGAAGCCAAATATCCGACGGAACTTGATCAAAAACGGATTCTGACAGCGAATCTGATGGAAAAGGCGTTAAAACGGTATCAGAATCTCAAAGATATTGAGGATCAGGGGCTGGAGCTGATTCCGGCGGATAAGCTAAATCCCAAACGGTGCCGTGATTTGCTCAAACGGCTGCGCCGCCCGGATTTTCCCAACCTGGCCCAACTGGTGACAGACGAACTCAATGCCAAGTATAGCGGCGGATTCGGTTCATTGCCGATTCATGCGTTCATGCTGCGTTCGCAATTGGATGATTGTCTCCGCCTGAAGCCGGAACTGATTGATAGCGCCAATTTTATCAACGCTTATATCGCTAAGTTTGCACCTTCCGATGATATTGATCTTCAATACGATCCAGATGAAAAAAGGGCTTACCTGAAGCGTTTACAGACATTTTCCCAAAAACTGGCACCGGCTCACAATACATTAAAGGCGCACATTCTTTATCGAATCCTGGATATGAACCGGCGTCAGGATAAATATGATTATGACCTATTTATGACTTATCTGCGCTTGCCGCGCAACGCTGTTTATATTGAACCGGCCTATTTTAAGAAAAAAGCTTTCCGCCGGAATGAATATGCCGATATAAACGCTGATTTTGCCGCAGTCACCCGCTTGCCGGCCATTATTAATGATGAAGCACTGGTGCGGGACTATCTGATGCGTGATTTCGTAAAGGCGAAGAATTACAGTCATTACGCACCGTATATCAAGGATGACTATCTCAAGGAACTGTTTGCCGAAACCAAGATTGTAAACGGCCTGGGTGATATGGAACAATGGTATTCCATGATGGCACCCGACCGTCATGAGGCGCTCAGGGAGCGCATTGATCTGGAATTTGCGCCCTTTAATCATAAATTTTTTAATACTGATGATCCGGTTACGCTGTATCTTAATGTAAAAAACATCAAAAAGCTGATTGTTAAAGTTTTTGAAATTAATACGCTAAACTACTATCGGGATATCGGTAAGGAGGTGGATGCGGCCATCAATCTGGATGGCCTTACCAGTACTTGGGAACAGGTGTTTACCTACGACGAGCCGCAATTGCGACGGGTGCGGCGAAAATTTGATTTATCACAGATTGACCGGCCCGGTGTTTTTGTGGTTGAATTCATCGGTTCCGGTAAAAGCAGCCGGGCAGTGATTCGTAAAGGCCAATTATATGCTGTTGACCGGATTGGTTCCGCCGGCCATGAATTTGTGATCCGGGATGAACGCAATCGCCGCCGTCCCCAAGCGGTAATCTGGCTGGCCGGCCTTGAATACAAACCGGATGATTCCGGCATCATTACGATTCCGTTCACTAACAAGCCCGGGCGGCGGACAATCATTCTAAGAGAGGATGCGTTCTGTTCCTTGGCGCAATTTAACCATCAGGCGGAAACCTACCAACTGACCGCCGGTTTCCATACGGATCGGGAGGCGCTTCTGCAAAATGCGATGGCCCAGGTGATTATACGACCGGTTTTATTGCTCAATGGCTACCCGATCAGTCTCGAACTTTTAGAAAATGTACGCCTGATGATTGAATCAAATGATATTGAGGGCGTAGCCGCCGAAAGCGAAGTCAGCGATTTTAAACTCAATGAAGCGTATGAGGCCGTGCATGATTTTAGGGTTCCGGATAATCTGGCGTCTGTACGTTTTATCTTAAAAGCGCGGATTCGCAATATCAGCCGCAACAAAACCGAAGATTTGAGTACTGAAGCGCTTTTCAAACTCAATGGGATAAATACAACGCTGGCCACCGAAGATATCTATTTGAACCACTCTTCCAAGGGCTACCGGCTGGCTTTACTGGGCAAAAATGGGGAACCGCGTTCATTCATGCCGATCAAGGTTGAAATGAAACATCGCTATTTCCGAAGCCCTGTCATTATTACGCTGCAAACCGATGACCAGGGTCAGATTCACTTGGGCCAATTGGTGCAAATTCAACACATTAAAGCGACTACGCCTCGAGGCGCCAAGCGTTCTTGGCAATTGAGCCGCAATCGGTGTCAATATCCCACTGCCATGCATCAGCCCACTGGCGCCATTATCCGAATTCCTTTTTTTGAAACTGCTGAAACTGATAGCGATGAAAAGCTGAAAAACTATACCTTGTTAGAAAAAAGAGGGGCAACCTACCTGGCCGATCACACGGATAAGATCGCCAATCAGGATGGCTTTTTGGAGATCCGGGAACTTAAAGCCGGCGACTATGAACTGTTTCTTAAAAAAAGTCAGACAAAAATTGATCTACGTTTGACCGACGGCACCATTGATGATGGAATTGTGATGTCGGATCGCCGCATCCTGGAACACACTGATGCGCAGCCACTCACAATTCGTTCAATTGAGCAGACGCCGTCGGCGATTGAGGTACGCTTAGGCAATGCGTCATCGTATGCCAGACTGCATGTCATGGCCGTGCGCTTTATGCCAGCCTATCATCCCTTTTTTAACCTTGCCTACACCAACTGGCCTGACCTATTTTTACTTAAACGCAACCCGGTTGTTTCGCATTATATTGCCGAACGTGATATCGGCGATGAATACCGTTATATCCTGGACCGGCAGTACGCCGCCAAACTGCCTGGCAACATGCTGAAACGCCCTGAGTTGCTGCTAAACCCCTGGAGTTTGCGATCAACCGCAACCGATATGGACCACGCCAAAAAAGGTGAAGCACCGCTCCATCGCAGACCGGATTCGCAGCCTTTAAAACGAACCGGTCGCCAGGGAAAAGCCCCTTTGCCATACCAGGACACCAATATGAGTGTTGATTTTCTCGCCCAACCGTCCAAGGTGCTTTTCAATCTCAAACCTGATGAAAAAGGTGTGATTACGATTGACCGCAAGCAACTTGACGGGTATTCACAACTCCTCCTGTTGGCTACGGATCCGTTCAATACCGTTTATCGTGAATTTTTACTGCCGGAAACAGCTATCCGGACTCAAGATTTACGGCAACGGCAGACGCCCGACCCGGCGGTTCACCTGACCGAACAAAAAAACATGTTAGCCTTACATCCGGACCAAACATTCCGATTGGACGACGTAAGCACTTCGACATTTAAAGTTTATGATACTTTGGAACGGGTCTATCAACTCCTGTCAACGTTAAGCAAGGATGCGACGTTGGAGAAATTCGCCTTTATTTTACGCTGGCCAGATATGGAACCGAACGAGAAAGAAACCAAGTATTCTGAATATGCCTGCCATGAACTCAATTTTTTTCTATTTCATAAAGACCGCGCCTTTTTTGATCGTGTGATCTTGCCCTATCTGCGAAACAAAAAAGACCCCACCTTTTTAGATCACTGGCTCTTAAAGGATGACCTGACAGCTTATCTGGAGCCCTGGGCTTTCCAACGCCTCAATATCGTTGAAAAAATTCTTCTGTGCCGACGAGGTCCCGATGATCCGGAGCAAATCACCCGCTATGTTAACGACCGCTATGATCTGATTCCGCCGGACATTGAGTCAGACAATTTTTTATTTGACACCGCTTTGAAAGGTCGTGCGCTGGAAACAGATGCGACCGACTTATTAAGCATGGAACTGGAAGAGAGCGCCGGGGAGGGCATTTCCCGTGATATAGCCGCGCCAATGGCTGCGTTTGCGCCGGCTGCGATTTCAGATGGCCTTTCAGACATGGAAGCTGAACCGGCTGAGGAAAAAATGCAAGTGATGAAAATGATGGCCAAATCAGCCCCAACAGTTGCCGGCAGCGCACTTGCAAAAAAAGATAGAACGGCTGGTAAGAATCAATTCTTTGCTCCCGCCCGTCGCCAGAAACGCAAAGCAAGCCGGCCGTTTTTCCGCCAGTTGGATAAAACCCGGGAATGGGCCGAGAATAATTACTACAAAACGCCCATTGAAAACCAGGATGCCGACCTTATCACAGTGAACGCTTTCTGGAGGGATTATGCTTGTAGCAATTCGCAACAACCCTTTTATTCTCCGCGTATCGCTTACGCCTCCCATAATTTTGCTGAAATGATGATGGCGCTGGCGGTATCGGATTTACCGTTTAAGGCTAAGCAGCACACCGCTCACACTAAAGACGGCGCTTTTTCGCTGAAAGCCGGCAGCCCGCTAATGGTGTTTTATAAAGAGATCCGGCCCGCATCCGATGCCCCTGAAAAATTACCGCTGTTGGCCAGTCAGCACTATTTTGATCCCAATGACCGCTATCGTTATGATGGCGCTGAACGCGCGGACAAATATATCGAAGATGAATTTTTAATTAACCAGGCCTACGGTTGCCGGACGGTGTTCAGCAACCCCACTTCCGCACGCCGTAAACTGGAAGTGCTTTTGCAAATTCCGCAGGGTGCGCTGCCACTTAAAAAAGGATTTTACACACGCAGTATCGCCTTGAATATGGAGCCTTACGCTACTCGGACGTTGGAATACTATTTCTATTTCACTAAGGCGGGGACGTTTAAGCATTATCCGGTGCAAGTTGCGCGTAATGGCGCTTTTATCACTGCCGCCGCGCCATCGGAATTAAAGGTGGTCGTTCAATTCAGCCGTCTGGATGAGCAATCCTGGGAGTATATTTCCCAAAATGGCAGCAATACGGATGTATTGGCGTATCTGGGCTCCGAGAATTTAAACCGCACTGATTTGGACAAAATCGCTTTCCGCATGCACGACCGCCGTTTTTGTGAAGACGTTCTTGCCTTATTGCAAAAACGACATTCTTATAATAGTGTGCTTTGGTCTTACAGCATTTATCATCAACTGACGATTCGTATTCCGACGTTTCTTAAACACACCGAATATGCCAATCGTTGCGGTTTGTATATTGATACACCGCTATTAACGCTGGATCCGGTGGCGCGACGCACGTATCAGCACCTGGAATACAAACCGCTGGTCAACGCCCGGACGCATCTTTTAGGTAAGCAACGCAAAATATTAAATGATCGTTTTTACGATCAATATAAGCAATTTTTAACCTTTCTCAGTTATCGTTCCAGCCTGGACAATGATGATCTGATATCAGTTTGCTATTACCTGTTATTGCAGGATCGGGTGAAGGAAGCCACATTTTATTTCAAACGCATCGATCCCGCCCAGGTATCATCGCGCGTGCAGTATGAATACGTTCAGGCGTATTTAGGCTTCTACACGTCTGAATTTGACGATGTTCGCACCATAGCGGCGCATTATGCGGATTACCCGGTAATTCGCTGGCGCAAGCGTTTTCAACAAATCAGCGTTCAATTGGATGAAATTGAGGGCGGCCAAAGAAAACTTGCAGATAAAAAAGATCGTGATGAAATCCAAACCCAACTTGCGGATACATCGGCATCTATAGACTTTAAAATCGAAGCCCGCCAGGTGACCATAACCTGGCAAAATCTGAAAAGATGCCTGGTGAACTATTATCCTATGGATATCGAGTTGTTGTTTTCTAAAAATCCGTTTGTCAAGGAGCATAAAGAGCGCTTTGCGTTTATCCAACCCAATGAATCGCAAACAATAGAGCTGAACAGTTGTGGAGAAGATGACTCCCAATGTCGTCTGACCTTTGATCTGCCCGCAAAATATAAAAACAGCAATCTGATGGTTGAAATTTCCGCTGGCGGCATCAAAAAAGAGCAAGCGTATTTCTCCAATTCACTTGCGATTCAAGTCATCAAAAATTACGGCCATCTTAAAGTGAATCATGCTGAAACTAATCTGCCGCTTGCCGGTGTATATGTAAAAGTATATGCGGAGATGAAAAACGGCGCAGTGCAATTCTATAAGGATGGCTACACCGACTGGCGCGGCCGATTTGACTATGTTTCCCTAAGCACGGATGCTTTGGATCATGTCAGCCGATTTGCCATCCTGATGTTAAGCGATGACCATGGCGCGGAGATTCGGGAGACGGCGCCGCCCCAGAGATAGGAGGGATATTCAACGTTGAACGTTCAACATCGAACATTCAACATTCAACATCGAATGCTGCAACTTGTAACTTTAATTTCGTTATTATGCATAATATTATCACACTATTTTTTTCTTTTATTGTAGCACTGTTGATCACTGTCGAACCGCTTCAGGCGGATATCTATTTTTATACTGACAAAAATGGCGTGCGTCACTTTACCAATGCGCCGACATCATCAAAATACAAACCTTACGCACGCGAACCACGCAGAAGGCGCCCGACAACGTGGCGTGCCTACAATAACAAAAAGTACGATAATATTATCACTATGGCATCACAGAATAGCGGGGTTTCTTTTCCTTTAATAAAAGCCATTATTCGGGCTGAATCGGGTTTTAATCCCCGGGCGGTTTCTAAAAAAGGCGCTTTGGGATTGATGCAACTTATGCCTGAAAATGTGAGGCTTCTCAGGATCAGGGACCCATTTGATCCTTGGGAAAACATTATGGGCGGTACGCAATTTTTTAAAAAACAGTTGCGCCACTACAATGGCGAAGTGAAACTGGCACTAGCCGCCTATAATGCCGGCCCCAATGCGGTTGACCATTATAAGGGGATTCCTCCTTATAAAGAAACACAAAACTATGTTAAGAAAGTGATCCATTTTTATAAAGCTTATAAAAAATAAGGCATCCTTCATTTTACAATTCGAAGGAGTGCTGAACCAAAGGTTTAGCACTCCCAGGTAAAGTGTAAACTACTTTCGGGGTAAAATGAAGGATGCCAAAAATATTTTTAAATATCAGGAGACCCTAAGGATTTTTTCTCGTTCCAACGCTTGAGCGATGGAACAAGACGCAACATATTCTAACTAAATATTACCGGAAAAAATGACTGATCAAAACGCCTATTCGAAATTAAAGCGCAAGTATGAAAAGCTGGAAAAAAAATTCCAGGCTTTGGAACTGCAAGTTGAAATAAAAACAGTTCAATTGGCCGAAGCCGAGAATTTGCTGAAGCGGGAAATCGATGAACGTAAAACGATAAAAAGAACTTTGGAAAATATTCCTGTGATGCTTAATTCACTGGACCAAGACAACCGCATGGTGTTCTGGAACCGGGAATGCGAAAAGGTAACCGGCTACAGCGCGGATGAGATGAAACTGGCGACTGATCCGTTGGGTAAATTATATCCGAACCCGCAGTATCGCTCCGCTCTTTACGCGGAATGGCTAAAGCGCGGAAATCATTTTTCTGATTGGGAGATGGATATCATCTGTAAAGACGGAACTCAGCGCACGGTATCCTTGTCTAATATTTCCCAACCGTTTCAAACCTCTGATTATAAATCGTGGGTCATTGGCATTGATATTACGCAACGTAAACACGCTCAGGCGATCAACCGTGCGCTGTTTCATATCGCCGATGCGGTCAATACAACGTTCAATTTGGATGAGCTGTTTGCTTCTATCCGAATTTCATTAAGTCACATTATAAATACAACCAATTTTTACATTGCGCTTTACGACAAGGCCAATAACACCCTGTCGTTTCCATACTATATTGATAAAGCGGACCCATCCCCTCCTGAACCGTTCATGGCGACGCTTACCGATTCCCCGACATCTGATGTGATTCTTTCTAAAAAACCGTTATTTATAAACAAAGATGACTTGGAGAAACGCGCGGAAACAAACCGGATTGTTGGCACTGCTCCTCTGATTTGGCTGGGCGCCCCGCTTATTATCCGTGATGAGGTTATTGGGGTGATGGCGGTGCAAAGCTATTCGGATCCGCATTGTTACAGCAAGCGGGATATGGATATTCTTACCGCTGTATCCAATCAGGCCGCGCTGGCCATAAAACGTAAACGTGATGAAGAAGCGCTTAAAAAGAGTGAAATCCGAACACGCGCTTTCCTGGACGGTATAACCGAATCAGCCATTCTTTGCAGCGCGCAGGGCAAAATTTTAATACTGAACAAGGTGGTGGCCGAACGAAACGGAAAAAAAGTGGATGATCTTATAGGAACTGATGTTTTGTGCCTATTCCCACCGAGCGTCACACCGTCTCCCACCGCTTTGCTGGATCATTTGGTTCAAACCGGAAATCCTGTTCATTTTGAATCTGAACACTGCGACGGCGTGTATGATAACACCTGGTCACCGCTCTTTGATGATCAGAACCGCGTTGTTCAAATTGCCATGATTTCCATTGACACAACTGAAAAGCGCCGCAAAGAATCGGAGCGCCTGAAGGTTCAAAAACTAGAGGCAATCAGTACGTTGGCCGGCGGTATTGCACATCAGTTCAATAATGCGCTATTCGGCATTATCGGGAATTTAGAACTGATTCGAATGAACGCTCCTGATATTTCGGTTGTTGAAAAATATCTTACTTCAGTTGATGATTCGGCAGAGCGCATACGACAACTTACTGCGCAGTTATTAGCTTATGCACAGGGTGGGAAATACCGTGCTAAACCGGTGTCATTAAACCAGTTAATGTTAAATACGCTTAACGATGCTTTCGATAAGGGCGTGGACTCCAATATCCGTATTCAAACTCATTTTGCCACCAATATGCCTTTGGTCGAAGCCGATGCCATACAAATGCAAATGGTATTTGCCGGTGCGATGAGTAACGCTGTTGAAGCCATTGAAGGGGAGGGAACCATACAGGTGCAAACCGCCATTAAATTCATGGAGCAATCCCCCTTGAGCGGTCATACTTATGTCAAATCGGGACAATATGCCTGCCTGACTATTTCAGACAGTGGCGGTGGCATGGATCACAAAACTGTTACACGGGTTTTTGACCCTTTTTTTACAACTAAGTTCCAGGGACGCGGTTTGGGAATGGCTGCCGCTTATGGTATCGTGAAGAATCATAATGGTTTCATTCATGTAAATTCCGAAACCAATAAGGGAACATGCGTTATAATTGGTCTGCCGACAGTGGAAAATGATTGAAAAAATGGCGGAGCTAATCAGAACGCTGTTTTATTTCTTCAGTTTGATTTTCAAGAAATTGCGTAATCAATTCAGACTGAATCGGAGGATTAATACCATTATCATATGTCATGATTTCATTTTTGTTTAAATTATTTTCAGATTGATTATTCATCGAACTTTTCCTCATAGACCGGAAGCTTATATTGGCTACCAACATAAGCTGGGACACTAAATGTAGTCGTAGGTTGGGTTGAGGAACGAAACCTGACGAATTCAGGCTGATG
>JAOZRC010000649.1 GCA_029940345.1 Desulfobacterales bacterium | reverse complement strand
TGTAGAAATTCCTTTAACTCGCTCTCCAGAATATATTTTTTCAGTTTTATTGTCTTGGAATGATTTTATCACAATTAAAATTAATAAATTACAAGGATTTTAGGTATTCATATCAGAATTATGCTTACGAATGACGAGATTCTGAGGAAAGCAAAGAAATTCCCATCATTGTAAAATGCCGGTCAAAAGCAAAGGCTTCAGATATTTTATGTTTCTTGCATACAGCAAAACTTGCACAGTCAGTAAAAGACAAAACTGAATCGTCATATTTGCGAAAAATTGATTTTGCTTTTTGAAAAAGTGCTTTATTGATCGTTTCAATGGTCATTACGCCTGTTTTTTCAACGCGTTCAATGAAATCTAAAAACTTGCTTGCTACCAAATGATTCAAATCATATCTTAAACGTGTTACCGTCTCATCAATAACATAATCTGTTAATAGAAGGTGTTCTTTCCGTAATTTCAACCGGGTGTAAATCTTTACAGCTTCACTATGATATTGATCCTTGCGATCTGCAAGTGCAATCAAAGCGCCTGTATCTACAAAGATCATTCTTTTTTTCCTGACGAATAAATGATTTCATCATGTTTTATAGAAGCATCCGTTCTGTCTGATTCACAAAAGCCAACCAATTCATCAAGGATGGCATATCCTTCTTCAAGCTTGGCTTGCTCAATAATTTCAATATTTAAAAAAATTTTATTTTTATCTGATTTTTCAAGGATTGTGTTAAATGGTATCAGAAATCCATTTGTCACTTTTATGGCTTCAACTTTCATTATAAACCTTGATTCAGTATTTGGTTGAAAATCATTTGTATTTTATGAGACATCAACACTATTCATAATGTCCGCCAATTGCATGGATATAAATATAATTTTCATCAGAGCTATACATCAATCTGTCTTTTTCCGAAAAAGCTCCGTGAGAGCGGCATATTTGTAATGTAATTGCGCATATTCTGTTATGCTGAAACTGATATGCCGTCCCGATGGGACTCTGACGAGATATTAGCCCGTTGATTCTACAAATATGCCGTCCTGTTGTTGCCATGAATTATTTCTAAAGGCGAGTTCTCGCATGATTAAATATTAATCCTTAACATCAATACCCAATTATTCTGCCGGTATGCTAAACCATTTGCTTTTATCTTGCAACTGTTTCATCAAAATCGGATTATTAAAAATATACTGTGTTTCCAGTTCACTACGTAAATCAGGTTCAAACTTATCCCATTGGGCGTCAGTATAAACCTTTGCCGGATTAACTGTCTGTGCATCTTTTTTTACCAATATA
Source organism: Desulfobacterales bacterium (assembly GCA_029940345.1). Lineage (GTDB taxonomy): Bacteria > Desulfobacterota > Desulfobacteria > Desulfobacterales > JAUCGF01 > JAUCGF01. The sequence continues at coordinate 2,198 of JAOZRC010000649.1, read as the reverse complement.
AGTATTTCCACTTGTTGCCCGGCTTTTACAGGTAAATCTGATAAAACCAAATGTTGAGGGTCTTGTACCGTAACATGTCGTCTATAACCTAACATTTTGCACTCCTATCATGTAAAGCAACCCATATTCAGTTCGCTTCATCTTATGTATTCAGTGTGGTAATTTTCTATACAGCGGCCTGTAATGCGACTTCCGGTTCGAGAAGTCTTGATCTGACGGGTTTGAGACCCTTTTTGAGACCCTTTACTTTCACATAAACAACCGGCTGTTCAGGTTCTCTTTGTCTCTGAGCCAATTGTCTGCTCCATTCATTGTATTCGCTGTCTCCTTCAAGCTGAATGACAATCTGAGCGTTTCGCCGAATTTTGGCCGCAAATTCCGGATGTTCCATAACGTAACGATCAAATTCAGTAACAAATACAGCATGTTTTTTTTCCAATATATCATTCATTTAATTTCCCTCCAAAAAATCTCTTTGATAAATTTTCCAGTTTTCTTTGATATCCTCATCTGCCAGAATCAGCGCCTCGCTGAATTCCAAATAAAGCTCTGTTTTAACTTTTCTTCCATCAGGATAGTAGCGGTCAATATGAGGAAAGCCATGCGCCGAATCGTAACGAATGACCGCTTTCCATTGGCTGTTTAGAAAGACTTCCATCTGGACGACAAAAGTGATGATCTCTCCTTTACGTGTTTTATGATAGTGCCTTTTGCGGACATTTTCTCCTAGCGGGAGTACATATTCGGTAATTCTCACATTTTATCTCCTTACATACGGATAGTCCGGTGCCAGATTCCGCGGACAAAATAGGGATGCATGATCCGTTAGAATCAGTTATACTATAACACATCAAACCCATGCACTTTAGCTTGGCATTTTGCACTCCTATGCGGTGGGTTCCGTTACACTCCACCCACCCTACATTTTGGGTATATTATTACCTGCAACGTCCCTTATCAATCCTTTCTTAAACAAAATCCTTGTAGTTAATTAAATAATTTTCAAAAAATCATCGATTCATTTTCACATCAACCCCTTTTCCGTCAATCCTAAAACGATGAAATCCCTGTATATCGCTTTCCGCCAGCTTACCAATTATATTCATAGTTATATATTGAGCCGCACCGGTTGTAAACACCTTATTCTTAGGATCAGCAAGCTTCCAGACGCCGTTGTCATAAAACTCCGCCCAATTGTGATAGCGTTCTGGTTTGAGGATGCAATTTTTAGAGCAAATATATCCGCCGACAGCGCGGGCCGGAATTTGATTGGCGCGGCATAGGGCGGTGAAAAGATAGGCCATTTCGGTGCAGTCGCCTTTTTTTTGTTTCAGGGCGTAGAGAGCACCGCGGTCCTTGCTGATATAACCATTGTATTTGACGGTGCGCGACACCCATTGGAATATTTTTTTTGCGGTTTTCAGCGTATCAGCGGCTTTTAATGCGCCCGCCCGGGCGATCATGGCGGGCGCATCGGATTGGATATACTTTTCCGGATTTAAAAAAAGCCGGATATTCTGATCTGTTGCGCTTTGCAGTTCATTATGATAAATGAGGTCAGCTTCAATGGTGACAATCCGGTCGGTGTAAGGAGGAAAATTTTGAAAGCTGAAAGCAAGCACCTGGTTATTCATCGAATTGTTAATAAGCTTGTAAGAATGGGACGTCCGGAGACGAAGGCACTGTTGAACCGCTGTTTTTTTGACAGGCGCATAAGTCAGAAAGGTTACGTCAGGGATGACGCGGCCAGTTGTGTTGCGCAGTGTGAAGCTGTAGCGAATGCGGCGGGCGGTATCAGAAGCAACGGGATTGGCGTCGTTGCCATCAGCGGTGCAGACGCCCGCTTCCGGTAACAGTAACAAGGCGAATATTAGAAATAAGATACGATTCGTTTTCAGGGACAATAGGCGCATTTTTTAAATTTTTGAGGGTTGTGTTTGGCTTGGCGCATGGTTTCCTGTTGGTTTAAAAACGCTTGATAGCCTTCAATTCCACCGTTTAGATAAAATACAATTTTATGCGGATACTTGGATTGCCGCAACGCTTTTTCGATTTCATCGTATTGTCTGCCCTTCTGATTCAATATTATAAAAGAGGTCAGGGGATTCGCTTTATAGCCGGATGCCAATTTATCAAAGGCGGCGACGAACCGCTTGTCATCAGTGGTGAAAGGCACGGACAGCGCATCAGGAAACAGG
>JAOZRC010000648.1 GCA_029940345.1 Desulfobacterales bacterium | reverse complement strand
TCAAACTCACGCGGGACAGCTTCCCGCGCTACAAACTCACGCATGGCGCGATCATGTAGAGCGGAAAGCCGTTCCGCTTAAGGGGGGAGTGAACGGTTACATCAGATTTGTTCATGTTTTTCTCCATTCCAATGGCAGGCGGATTATAAATTTAGCACCCGTGCCGGGGGTGGACTCCACGCTTATTTCACCACCATGGTTTTCTATAATGATAAAATAAGAGACAGAAAGGCCAAGACCTGTACCGATTCCCACTGGCTTGGTCGTAAAAAAAGGTTCGAAGATCCGTTTGCGGGTCTCTTCATCCATGCCCGGACCATTATCCTCAATCTCTATGTGCAACATGTCAGTTTCAGTTTCATGTGACAGCCGTAATATAAACCTGGGATTATTTTCAGAATTTTTTGGCATGGCTTCCTGCATGGCCTGGGCACCGTTCCTGAGAATGTTCAAGAGTACCTGCTGGATTTTTGCTCCTTCACAGGCTACCATGGGCAGGTTGTCTTCGTACTCCTTAATAATTTCAATGGTCTTGAAATCATAGTGCTTTTTCAGATCATAATCGGTTGAAGCAAGTTCCAGGATAATGTCAAGCAGGTCAGCCGGGTCATGGGTGGAAACAGCAGCATCGCTTTTCCTGGCAAAGCTTAACATATTGTCAACAATTTCTGCCACTCTGCGTCCGGAGTCGTTAATAGTCGTAAGCATACGCAGGATGCCTCTTTTTTCCATAAAGCGTTTGACGTCATCTAGGCGGATACCGATTTCCTTGGCCGCTCGCAGATTAGCCGCCATCTCAATATTGGTCAGGCGGTTGGTCATAACATTGGCAGTCTGCATCATGCCACCCAAAGGATTGTTGATCTCGTGGGCCATGCCGGCGGCTAATCCCCCGACTGAGAGCATTTTTTCGCTCTGGATCATCATCTCTTCCATACGCACCTTGTCAGTCACATCGTCAATGCGGATTACCGCACCCTCGACACCGTTTGAAATAAGCGGGTAAATCGTCACATCTGAAAAACGCACATCATTATTGCTCTTTTGGGTAACCTTGACATTTCTTTTTATTTCACCGGCGGTAATTGCATCAAATACATGTTTCATTTCATCAGCCATCAGAGGTAATACATGATTAAGCAGACATCCATCAGCTTTTTTTAAAGGAACACCGGTTATTTTTTCGGCTTCATGGTTCCACTGGATGACTTTCCCGTCCAGATCCACGCCCACCAGCACTGAAGGCATAGAGTTTACGATATTGCTCAATAGATTTTGAAGACGTTTAAGTTCATTTTCGGCCCGCTTTCGATCGGTTATGTCCCTGTCTATCCCCCTATAGCCCAGTAATTTTCCATTGTGGCTGAGGATAGGTACTCCGCTGGTTTCCAGTACGACCGTCTGGCCATCCTTGTGAATGTTAGTATTCTCAAGTATTTCAATAGGTTTTTTGCTGGAAGCCATACTTTTAAATATTCTTTCCACACGTTTTGCCTCATCACCGGGCATTATTTCGAAAGGCGTTTTTCCGATTATCTCCGATGGTTCATACCCTAAAATATCCCTGATTTTTGGGCTGGAGTAGGTATATACTCCTTTATTATTGATTTCCCAAATAAAATCACTTGAGGTTTCCACCAGGGAACGAAAACGTTCCTCGCTTTCGCGCAATGATGTTTCACGGTCATTGATCTGTCGCGCCATTTTCTCGAACTTCTCGGTAATCGAACGAAATTCAACATGGCGGAGCGTCTTAAAATGATAATCGTACATACCTGATGCAATTTTTTCAATGCCATCAAGTAAAACTTGCAGTGGTGCATGCAGCAGATTTCTTATGGAAATCATGCTGACACCGACTATTACCAGGATGATGACGATTATCAGTGCGGCAATGGCCTGAAGGGTTCGAAAAGTCTCATTTTCGGCCATACGTTTTGATAACCCCAGCTCTATGTGGGCAATAACATCATTGTCGTGCCAGACATCACCCTCAACTTTCAGCATCCTTTTTATGCCCGGTGTTTGTCGTTCGTAAAGCACTTTATTATCAAAGGTATCAATAATTTTTAGTCGGCTGACGAGTTTGGTGTTCATGTATGAATCACAGATATGGGAAATTGTTTTCGTATTAAAAACCCATACAGCATCCTCAAGGTTTTTTTTCAACTGCTCAAGATATGTTTCAGCCGTACGGGCCAGATTGATATTGCTAATATGGTTAAGATACCAATAAATCATACAAACAGTCATCAATGACGCCACAACTACAGTTGATAGCAAATATATTATCAAATCATGAAAAACCCTTCGGCCCTTTACTCTATAGGTCTTTTCTTTTTTTAATACCATGATTCAATCTGTTTACCCGGCAAGGTCATATTTGGTGATTTTCATCTTCGCCATGTTCTGACGCTCCGGTGTCGGAACAAGGAAAAGGCTCTTGACAATCCATCCTCAAATGTACCCTTGTTTTCCGTATTATGCAATGTAAAACATACCTGACTTTTTAACGATTTGCAAAAACCATTGAAATAAATTTTAAAAACAAATATAATAAGAGATAGGGATAAAATAACGTACCCATTTGCACTCCGGAATGGGGAAGTTATTTCGTCCCCGTTCCTAACTGAGTTTTGCTTTTTCAAAATGCATAATTTGTCATATTCGATGTTTTAAACGACATAAACAACAGGGATGCGATAATGAAAAAAATCAATATGATAATCTTAACACTTGCCTGGTTTTTTGTTTTGGTATTGCCCCTTTCAGCAGAAGAAATGAAGATTGGCTACAATCATATGAAAACATTAATAGAGATACAGGAAAGCTCCGAAAAGCCAGTGGGTTCATTAGTTGATTATTGGGTGGCAATGGCTGAAAAAATGGGTGTCTCCGTGAAATGGGTTGGCCCTCTGCCTTCACAAAGAATCCTTTTATATCTGAAAAAAAATATAATTGATGTGGGTTACATAGCTTCTAAAAATAAAGAAAGAGCAAAAATAGTGTCTTTTCCTGAAAAACCTATTATCATAAGGCAAACAATTGTGTGTTTAAAAAGAAATAGCAGTATAACAAAAATTGAGAATTGGTCTGATCTGAAATATTTAAATAAGATTGGCGTGGTTCATGGTTATCGGGGTTCAGCTAAACTTGAGAAAGACTATCCTGCTTTGAATCTGGCAATGATGACGCATGAAAATTTTATTGACATCGCCTTATCACTGTTAAGGGAGGGTAAGCTGAATGCGTTTGTTTTCCCGGATAAAAAAAACGTAATGTCGGTTATCAAAAAAAGGAGAATGGAAGGTAGTACAAAAGTCCTTGACGCTCCTGAGCCACCCGTTTTATATTTCGGCCTCTTTGCGCATGGACGTCCGGGTCTGCTAGAGAAATACAACCAACATCATGATGAAGTTGAGTTTGCCCCGAATTATTAGAAAGTGTAAGAGCCTGTTTGAAAAGTCTTAAATCGGCTGCAAAAGCGTGAGAGCGGTTCT
>JAOZRC010000077.1 GCA_029940345.1 Desulfobacterales bacterium | reverse complement strand
CTCGCTCTCACACTTTTTCGCTTCGATCACGACTTTCCAAACAGGCTCTTATAAAATGAAATCAGTAGCGGAATGTCAAAACATCCGTATATGTTCCGCCGTTTTTAAAGTAGGGTTAAGCAACCAGATCCTGGATTAGAAATGCTGTCATCAGAATTGGCCTTCAAGATTAACATTCGCCCGTAGAGCGCGCAATCCTTGAACACCCGGCATATCCTCAAGTTCAAGATCCTCCTGCTCATCTGTTAAAAAATTTTCTGAACGAAGAAAAGTAAGATGGCGGCGCATCTCCCTGGCTTCATCAGGATGACCGTAGACAACGGCAATTTTACCGGGTTGGGTGAGGCGCTCGCGGCTTTCCTTGACAATAGCTTTGTCAATTCGTGATTTGATTATTTCATGTCGTATATCATAAGCGCCGTCCACGTCAAATCGTTTTTCATCAATCCGAAAACGAATTGACAAAGGGGTGTTTTGAATCAGGATAAGGTGAGCGGTGTCTAGCGGTATTGGCATGTCAGGTTTAAGCAGCTCCGTATGCCATACCATTTTGCAGGCTACTTTAAGTTGCCAGAGATGTAAATTTTCCAGGTAAAGCCGGTTGAAGTCATCCCGTTCGGTCAGGGATGCACCCATATAAATCAGGTAATCAACACCATCAGTGCGGTGCATTTCAAAGTAATGGGGAAACACCGCCTGGGCTTCGGCTTCGGCCTGCTCCAAATAGGTTGCCAGGCGTTCATTCAGAATGGCAACACTGTCTTCAAACGCTTCACGGCGTTGATACACAGTTCCCAGCGCCGGATCGACGGCCGCATGATACTTGGCAATCGCTTTTTCCACTTTTCCGTTTTCGCTGAAAATTTTTAAGAAGTCAAAAACCGGCTCAACTTCTTTGGAAAGAAAATACATGACAGAAAGCTCGCTGTCAGTGGTGACGCCCTCTTCAATCCGTTCCTGCATATTGATAATCCGTGTGGCAAGCTCCTGCAAAATCAACATCGGGTTCGATGCTTTGGCACCGTCTACGACTTTCATGGCCAGCATCAGATGTTTGGCCAGATCTTTGCGTATCGCCATATTGCGAATATCCGTTGATCCGCGAATGTCCGCTACGCTGTAAAAGGGATACACATTTTTAAAAACAATTGGCTCCATCTCCGTGTCCCGCCCCTGATGCAATTCTTCAAAATGCCGGAAGGCCGCTTTGCGAAAACGCCATTCCACACTCGGATGAATCGCCGTGCATTTTTCCTTGATAAGTTTCTCAATATTACTTTCCAGATCATTGAGCGCCTTATTTAACGCAATTGCAAAGAGTGGTTGAATCCGGCTGACCAGCATTTCGTCCATAGGCTCGAAATCGCGTGGTCGGGGCGAGGCGATATCCAATGTTCCGATACATTCCCCCTTGTAAAAAAGGGGTGCAATCAGCACAGAGCGGAATCCGTTTGCCAAATAGGCTTGGGCAAATTTTTTATCACTCCCGGATTCACGCAAATCAGCAATCCGAACAATTTTACCATCACAAGCAGCGCGGGCAAACATACTTCCGGAAAACTCATTCATGGGGATATGTCTTGAATCGGCAAAGATACAATGGTGATTCAGTTTTGACCCGGTGTTTAGCAACAGAACCTGATTATCTTTAAAGGCTGCCAGTCCGGCCACCAAATCAGATCGACGAAACAAAATACGCAGTCTGGTTTGGAGTTGCTGAAAACCGGAAATGGAAACAATCGTTTCCTGATCAATTAAATCCTTGCTGAGCGCTGCAATGACTTCTGATTCCGTTACATCGGCAGCTTTAAGTATTGTAAAACCGTGCAATTCGAAATTTTCAGGCGGCAGCGTCGCCATCAAAATTTCAGTATCGGTAAGATGGTCCAGGATAAGTTCCCGTTCGGCATCCGTCAGTTCAGGCGGCGTATTGACAGCATGGATATCTAAAAATCGGAAATCCAAATCCATTTTAAAGGAACGCTCAAGACCGGTTTCGGGGGCTGCAACAGTTCGGATAATCGGATAGCTAAACGTTCGCCGGATGCCATAGAATTTCTCAAGGATCAGAAGATAGGCCATTATGATCCGTCCTTGCAGAAAATGTTCATCATCCATGTTCAAACGTCCGATGAGCGTTCCGTTTTTATCGACAAACAGTTGCTTAAAAGAAGGGGAAAAATAGATAAAATGATTTGAGAAAGGCGCGACTGCTCCGATCATTTTATTCTCAAAAAAGGACGGAGGAAACACCAGGTTTATTAACGTTTCGATTTCATCACAATAGCGATCTGGCAATGAGAGGTCTTCAATGGGTTTGGCCAGTTCCGGCGCGCGTTTTAGAATTTTATATACTTCGCTTTGGTGCCAAGCGTTCGCACTGCATTTATCCGGTCGTTGACGATCCAGATAATCCAGCATAGGCTGCAAACTGAGCAACGAACGAAACGGATGCGTATTGGGTGCTTTTTCCATAGAAATATAATTAAAAGATCATCCCTTTTGATTCAACGCTTTTAAAAACTCTTCCGGCGGTGCCTGCATTCGCGTCCAAAGGGCCAACGTGCGGCGTGCTTGATAAGCAAGCGCGGACAGACCATCCATGAAAGGAATATTGCGTGTGACGGCCATCTCCTGCCAAAAATTGGGTGAACGGTCATAATTAAGATCAAACACCAACTGGCATTTAGGGAGTTTTAGCAGGGCTGCCACCTCGGCCAGCTCTTTAGATTCAATCGGGCTGGAAACGGATGTGGCGTTAATTACAATGTCAACGGGGAGAGGTTCTTCAGGCAATGTATTCAGCAAACGCACTTCACCGCTGAAATCATTCACAATCCGTTTGGCTTTGGTTAGATCGCGGCCGGCAACGATAATTTTAGCTGTACGCAGCCAATTCAGGATAAAGACCACCGCACGGGCGGCTCCGCCGGTTCCACAGACAAGCGCAGATTTGCCATCTGTATCAAAACCGGCGTTGCTTAAAGCGTCCATAATGCCAATGGCATTGGTGTTGTAACCCTTAAGTTCATCTCCATTACGGACAATCGTATTCACCGCGCCGATAATATTGGCACCTTCCGACATGATATCCAGGTAAGGAATCACTGCCTCTTTATAAGGAACCGTGACATTCGCACCGGCAATGTTCAAGACGCGCAGGCTTTGCATCGCTTGTCCGATACGATCAGGCGCCACCTTGAACGGTACATAGATGCCGTCTATTCCAAGCCATTTTAAAACCGTGGTGAAGATCATCGGCGATTTGGAATTGCAAACCCGTTCATCACTTAAGATACAATAAACTTGCATTTAGTACACAGCTTCCCCGGCGTTGTGCGATGGTGTTACTTTATCTTTAAAAAAAGCTTCACCCAACTTTTTTCGTCGGCCACGAAGTGCTTACATGCCCAGCAATCCTTTGACACTGGTGGTAATATCCTCAGCCGACGCCGGTTTGGCAATATAATCGTCCGCTTCCGTACTCATCCCGTCGGCATGGGAGTAACGTGTTGAGGTGACATGGGAAGCAACGGCCGTCAAAAGGATGATGGGAATATCGGCATATTTTTCATCCGCCTTTAGTTCTTTACAGACTTCATACCCATCTTTTTCAGGCATCATAACATCCAGAACAATCGCATCCGGCGCATTGGCCTTTACTTTTTCAATCCCTTCAACACCATTATAAGCTACATCAACTTCAAAGCCTTCTTTTTCAAGATTACCCTGAACGATAGACGCGAAATCAGGCTCATCATCCACAACAAGAATTCTTTTTTTGTCGGTCATTTAATCCCTCCTTCAATATAAAAAAAATTGTAACCGTACAGTTCGCAAATACTTTTACAAGAAATATAGCACAGTTACGGTATTAAATACAAGTGGTAAAAGGGCAATTTTTTTAATTATTTATTGGAATCCTTGGCATCCTTCATTTGTCGGTTTACACTTTGTCCCGTTAGGGACATAATATCTATAGAAAGAAAGCCTGCCAAACCGGCAAGTCCCGTAGGGACGATATATAAAGTGTAAAGTACTTTTAGCCTGATATGAAGGATACCGAATCCTTTTACCTTATATATATCAACGACGACATATATATCAACGACGACAGCGATGCACAAACGCTCTGACCGCTGCATACGCAGTGGCAATTGCCAAACCGGAGCCGCATTTCATCCGTTTCCAATCCTGATGAGCCAAGATTGAGCCTGCGGCAAAAAGCAAGTCATAAACAGGCATTCCATCACGGTCTATCGGTCGAAATTCTTCGTCTGTTTCCAATCCGGCCATGTTTATGGGATGTCCCTGTTTATCCAGCAAATTTTCGCGGTGCCATTGGGTTCTTTTTTCAGGCTGGCACACTGGCAAATCAAAAATCGTTTCGCGGATTCGCTTTCTATCGGCTTGCAGACCACCGCCGATAAAGCGGCCAGTAGCCAGAATGACCCCTTTAGATACGACTGTTTGCTCCATTATCGAATTGCCAATGATGATCTCAAAATCACCATTCGATTTTTGTCGGGCCTTTAAAACCTGCTGTTGGGGAAAATAGTTTTCCCGTTTATTTCTCAACCCCTGGTCAAAGGCTTCTTTCAGCCGCAGACCAGTGATGGCAGGTGGCATAGTGGGAATTTCAAAAATGCTGACGCCAAGCAACGCTTCCAGGTCAGCGATCACTTTTTGACAGCGATACAACCCCAAAATTGCCGGCATTCCGACTACTTGCGCATCTTTAATATGCGGTTTGAGCGCTTCGGCCAGTTTTTGACGATTTTCGGCGGTTACCAGGGCATTGGCCATAAATTCGGGATATACTTCGCTTAACCGGTCAGTTCCGGGAAAAGCGATGCGCACTGCACGCAGGTCAGGCCAGCGGTCATGCAATACGCCCGCAATCATGCGGGCGCTAAAGCCTTTCAGTCCGTTAAAGGAAACTATCAGGCAATCGCGTTTCTCCGCCAAAGCCTTAACCGCGCCCCACATCGTATCAGGAACACAGTACGTTGTTTTGAGAGTCCCTAAGGCCGTCAGAATTTCTACATTACGATCCGTATACCGGGAATAGGAATGACCTGAATTTTTTAAAAAAGAAAGTAACTCGGTAAAGGCATCCTTGATTTCTTCTTTTTGAATCCGTGCGTAGGGATGGTCCGGCATATCATGCACAAGCGCATCAATTCCCGCCCAGGGATTGTCCCACCATTTGGAAGCGCTGATAGGATGAATACCTAGTAAATCAAGCAGCCCGCTGGCAAAAACACTTTCACCGCTGCGACCTGCCTGGATCGTTTTGACCCCACGGTTTACTGCAAAAAGCGTAGCCGCCATACCGGCCATGCCCGCGCCGATCACTGTCAGATCACAGGTAACAGTTTCTGATTTTGACATAGCAAAATCCTTAATTTTATGAATTTAAACTTGTTTTGTTCCAACGCTCCGGCGTTGGAACACACCTCACTGACGCTCCGGCGTCAGCAGACAATATATGATGTATCGTATTTATTTGTTTAAATGAGGCATCCTTCATTAGTCAGTTTGCACTTTGTCCCGTTAGGGACATAATATCTATAGAAAGATGCTTGCTAATACAACAAATCCCATAGGGACGATATAGAAAAGTGTAAACTACTTTCAGGCTACTTTGAAGGATGCCTTAAATGATTATCCGTTTAAATATGATAAAAAAGGGGAGAGTGTCAAGGCTTTCGAAAAAACTGCCCGTTTTAGACGTTCAGATAATCAATTCCCTTCCCCCACCAGGATATACGGCGCCCAGAAAAACGGGTGAGATGTCGACACGCTAATTTCCGATGAAATACGGATGGGAACGCCGAATTTGATCATAGCGCGTTTGGATAATGCCAGAGCGTTTCCAATCGTTCGGTTTTTTGCTTTTCTGAATGTATTTTGAACCAGGGTTTTTGCGGAACTGCTTTCAACGCTCCACTGGGTCACCAAAAGGGAGCGCCCACCAGCATACATGAAACTGCGTGTGAGACCGGCAAACCCCTCTCCGTGGTCTTTTTCCCCGCCTCCGGAGGCCGTATTGCAGGCCGACAGAACCACCATATCCGCATTGAGATCCAGGCCTAATATTTCGCCCATTTCCAGCAGACCATCGTTTTCCGGGTCATTGATAAAGCTCAATGCCAGGGCCGGCTGGATGCCCGGGCCGAATTCTCCAGCCATAAATCCGTGTGTGGCAAAAAGAAGGTATTGATACCGGGTTAGCGGGAGGTGTTTAAGGTTATATTCAGAGGCCCTGTCCCGAAGATAGATGGCCTTTTCCGGAGAGGCCCCCAGTATTTTGGCTACGGCCAGGGCCTCCTTACGGGTGTCGGGCAACGGGGGCAGCGTTGTTCCGCTGAATACGGACCTGGTTTGCAAGCGGGACAACAGCGCGGAGCGGGTGGTCGCAGGCCCTCCGTCTGAGGCGTGACTCCCGGCCGAAGATTCAAACGCCGGGTCGGCAAAAGCAAGCAGGGGGGATCTTTCCTTGACGTTGTCCTTTCCCAGTTTTCGAAGGCTCCGGAGGACGGATAAAGAAGGCAGATAGGCGATATTGTGGGTTTTTACCCAGAAGGGTGCATTACGGAGTTCGGCACCGATACCAGATTCGGCGGAATAATTCTTAACAGTTTTATCTATTTTGGCAATTTTTACAAAAGGCCGGGTTAAAAGGGTTTCAAAAGGAAGTTTGTACAGGAGATCATTCAAGGCCAGATATACCTGGGGTTTGGTTTTCAATAAAGGCTCTGCCGGGGCGACGAGGATTTTATATAGCGCGTGGGCAGTGTCCGGGTCGTAGCAGGAAAAGGCCAGCCTGACCTGTTTTTTACCATTGGCGGGATCTGACCGGGATAATACGTCCGGAATTTCGGACAAGGCCCGGCGAAAAGTTTCAGTTTGGCTGATCAAGGTTTCACGGCTAAGGGGAATAACCGCAAATGACGCATTTTCCCGGGTAATCGTCCATAGACCGGTTCGACCGGGGGTGATGAAATAACTGAGTACGATCTCGTCGGTTCTCAGCAACTTCTGTACATCTTCGATGCCGAGGGGTTTTGGCTTCTTCAGGTCTGCGTAACGGGGATAATCCTTAACAAGGCGTCCCCGGATTTTCCGACGGTTTTGACGGGTTTCTTGCAGTTGTCTGTTCAGCTCCTTTATCGCACTTTTTTTCCGTATGCGGCGTATTTGTTTTTCCAACCCGTGAATCCTGGCGTTTAACAAACGTTCCGTTTTTAACAGGGTTACGAATTCCGGGTCTTGACTTGTAGAGGCGAAGGCATGCAACGCCGCAGCCTCGGAAATCATTTCAGTAAAAATCCGTGAGCGGGCCTGTTCCGTGACCTGAAATGCTTCGCGATGATACGCCGCATCCCGTGTGTCTTCATACAATCGCAGAAGCAACTCCGTATATTCGCGATAGAGTTGTGAAAACCCCTTGATAAACGTCGCCTTGGTTTCACGGGAGATATCCGCAGCATCGGACACCAATGCTTCGAATCGATGAATAGCCTGTTGGTATCGTTTTTCGCCGTTTTTAAGGTCTCCGCCGGCCACACAAAGACGTCCCTGCAAGTGAAGCACCTTCACCATGCCCAGTTGATCACCAATTTCTTCCTTTATTTTCAAAGCCCTGATGGCGTATTTGTCGGACTCATCCCATCTTTTGCGGAGTCGGGAGGTCTCGGCCAGGTTGAATCGTATATCAGAGGCCAGTTTTTTGTCCCCCAAAGCCTCGGCCATATTCAGCGCCTTGAGGAACGGCCCCACAGACTTTTCAACCATCGCCTTGTGTTGATAAATAATTCCCAGTTGATTCAAAGACTGCGCCTGCCCGTGTTTATCCTCAATGTGCCGGAGGATAAACAGGGACCTCTTTTGAGCCTTCAGGGCTTGGTCGGATTTTCCCTGTGCCAGGTAACATCGGCTGAGCTTATTCAGCACCAGGCTTTCCGTGCCCTGGTCGCCTGCTGCAATTTTATATGATTTTTTAAAATGGGCCTCGGCCTTATCGTAGTCCCCGAGACTGTAATAGAGGTCTGACAGGTCGATGACAGCACGGGCATTTCCGGATTCGATCACCCGGGTAAATCGTTCCAGGGCTTCCTGATATTGCCCCAATATCAAATAAATCCGTCCACTATACAATTCAACCTGTCGAAGTTTACCCCGGTTATTGCGATGTTTTTTCTCCAATTTCAGAAAGATATCAAGGGCCTTTGCGTAGTCGGCCTGTTCAAACAGTCTTTGAGCCCGTTGAAATTGTTCCTCCTTGCCGAAGGCCTCAACCTTTTCGATCACGATATCATCCAGCCAGATCGTGCCTGTATCAAGATGGAGTATCCGGAAATCAATATAATTGTTATGCCCGATATTGATCGTATCCGAATATGCCTGCCAGTTATATGTTCCCCCCGGAAGGGCGCGAGGACGTTTCGTCCAGGCCGCGTCTATGGTGAAGCCGACGGCCCTGGGCTTAAGGTTTTCCGCTTTTACAAAACAGGAAATTTTATAGGTCGTGTTCGGCTCGAGAGGGGCTATTCTCTGGGAAAGGGTCGTGAATACATGCGGAGCCGTCGGAGAGTAATTGGTTATCTGCAACGAGCGTTTCCCGGAATATATTACATCAGCATCGATTTTCATGAATGCACGGGCATTCTTGCTGTTCCACCACGCCCCGTTACGAAATTTTCCATCCGAGCGTTCATAATGACCCGTACCCCAGGGAAATATCAGCCCTTGTTCAAATCCGCCGTTGACAAGCAGGTTGTCCTTTGAGCGTTCCACGGTCCTTCCTACAAAACCCTGTTTCAACTTCCTGGCAGCGGAAAAATAGCGAAAGAATTTACTGTAATCGTCTTTGGCGATATAAACGGCACCCATGTTATTGATGACTTCCGTCAATAAAGGCGGGATCGGTCTTACGTTTTCGAGTTGATCATAAACCTGCCGGTAAAGGTCAAATGCAACCTTATAATCCCCTTGATTAAAATGCCTATCTCCGGTCTGGATCAAATCCTCCGGTGACTGGCAAAAGCCCATGGAAATATCGAATAAAAGAAAAAACAGGAACGTGATCAACAGAAAAGAATGCTTTGTTTTCATGATGTCGCCCTAAGGATTCTCGGAAAACATGAATTATATTCTTGCAATCCGAATCCGGTTAATATAATACGAATTATTATAAAGTTTTATGAGCATCCGTCATATATCGGTTGGCACTTTTCGGTTAAAAACGGAAGTGCCGTCGGATGAATGACATTTTACTTAAAAAGGAGGTTCACATGAAATTAGTTCAATTGATCGTTTTACCGTTGTTGTTGGTGACGTTAATGATGACTTTGCCTTCCGGTGCTGTTTTAGCCGAGGAAGCGGACCTGGTGGGCACGCTTGTGAAAGAACTTGGCGTTAGTGAAAAACAGGCGACCGGCGGTGCCGGAGCCCTGTTCAACATGGCTAAAAACAGTCTCAGCAAAGAGGATTTCGGTAAAGTTGCCGAGGTTGTGCCGTCAATGGATACACTCTTGGATGCGGCTCCTTCACTTGCTAAAATTCCCGGTGCCGGTAATATAGCGTCTGTCGTAGAGGGCGGCGCAGGCAAGGCGATTGGCATGGCCAGTCTGGCCGATCAATTTTCCAAACTAAAATTAGATAAAGACATGGTTGGCAAATTTGTTCCCACAGTTCTTTCGTATGTTGAATCCAAAGGCGGAGCTCCGATAGCCGGCCTTTTAAAAGGAGTTTGGCAATAATATAAATTTATCTACCTGTGCGGTTGATATATAATGTGGCTACCAACATAAGCCGGGACAAATGTAAAGCGGAAAGCTGTTCCGCTTTTTCATCGTGGTGTGGCTATTAACGACGCGGGACGGCTTCCCGCGCTACATAAGTGTCCCTCCTTATGTTGGTATCCTAAAATGTAGATAAAATGAAATTTTTCATTTTCCACATATGAAAAAAATTTCATAACAGGTGGGCAACGGTTTCGCACTCACTTGGTTTATTAATGATCAGTGGGCAAAGCGACGTGCTGTTTTAAATGAAACGACCTTTGCCCACCGGTTTTTTAGTCTCTCCATCAATAAAATTAAATCGCCCAGTTAATAATCAGAGCATGGATAGGCTAAAACCAGGCGGGGTTCCGTTGGCATAGGCTGCGAGTACCAGCCAGGTTTTAACGTCAAATTTCAGATCCGGTCGGTTTATCATTTGTCGGATTTCGGTCGGTGATACAAAAATCACCGTGATATCTTCGGAGCTTTCATTCAGCCGATCAGAAGGCTCGCCGTCACATTCGGCAAAAACCATAGATATGGATTCATCGGTCATGCCGCTGGAAGAATACAGCGGCGGACTGATATGGTTAACATGACCCAGCGTAAGGCCGGTTTCTTCTTTGAGCTCGCGGCGACTGGCTTCCTCTAACGTTTCGCCTTGGTCTACGAGTCCAGCCGGGAAACCATACTGATAGCCCCCTAGCGGCACTCGAAATTCTTTTATGATCACCAGCTTGTTCTTTTTTTGATGAAAGGGAACAATCACCACCGCATCCGGTATATCAAACTTTCCGGTGGCGCACTTGGGGTGCGCCAATCGTGAAGCAATCTGCCATTTTTTTTTATTCCCGACGCGATCCAGATAACCGATTTGGAACAGGTTTAAATGCGCATTATCGGTAATTTTATCAATTTTTCCAATTTCCATAATAATCCTTTCAAATTTGGACCATTATGCAATTATCTGGTGAAATAATCAACAGTTTTTAGGTATTCTTTATATAATCCTATTGTCGGGTTACGCTTTCGCTAACCCGATCTACATCAGCGCCTTAACAGATAGTTGTGAATTATCCCCTTAACGGTTGACACTATATATTACAATATATTATTATCGTTTTCGTAGGCTATCGTTTCAGCCTTTTGTGAAAGATGGCGATTTTGGCATGACTGCCTGGCAGATGTGATGGTGGGCCGACTTATGGTGGTAGGGCTTCAGTTTAACACGAATTATTATGAGTGACTATATAACCCATGACAAAAACGGTGTTTCGGTGGGACGGGTGCAAAAAAAATATTTTACCTTTGCCGAACCTCCGGATGAAATGGTGCTGGAAAGCGGGGCCAAACTCGGCCCGGTGACCATCGCTTATGAAACTTGCGGAGAACTGAACCGGGATGCCGGCAATGCCATATTGGTGTGTCATGCGCTTTCCGGCGATTCGCATGTGGCCGGTTATTATGCAACCGATGATTCCAAACCGGGCTGGTGGGATATTATGGCAGGGCCTGGCAAAGGAATCGACACGGATAAATATTTTGTCGTATGCTCCAATATTATAGGGAGTTGCATGGGGTCTGTCGGTCCTCCAACGATGAATCCGGGGACGGGCAAGCCTTACGGTTCCGATTTCCCGATGGTGACAATCGGCGATATGGTTGACGCTCAAAAAGCCCTCATGGAACATTTGGGAATTCGTAAAATACTCGCAGTTATCGGCGGATCGGTCGGTGGGATGCAAGTGCTGCAATGGTGTGTCCGTTATCCGGAAATGGTGGTTGCTGCCATTCCGTTGGCCACGACTACCAAACATTCGGCACTCGCTATCGCATTTAATGAAGTCGCCCGCCAGGCAATCATGTCTGATCCTGATTGGAGCAACGGCGACTATTACGACGGTACCAAACCGGCAACCGGACTGGCGGTGGCGCGTATGATCGGGAATATCACCTATTTATCCGATGAATCCATGCGCTTAAAATTCGGACGGCGGCTTCAAAACAAAAGCGACTTTTCTTACAATTTTGATGCCGATTTTCAAGTGGAAAGCTATCTGCGCCATCAGGGTGCCAAATTTGTTGAGCGGTTTGACGCCAATTCTTTCCTGTTTATCACCCGCGCCGCCGATTATTTTGACTTGGAAAAACAGCATGGCGAGGGGTCGCTGGTAAAGGCGTTTGCCAATGCCCGCGCCAAATTCCTGGTAGTTTCTTTTACATCAGACTGGCTTTATCCCACGTATCAATCCAAAGCAATGGTCAAAGCGATGAAAAAAAACGACCTGGATGTCAGCTTTTGCGAAATAAAGGCACAATGGGGGCATGATGCCTTTCTGCTTCCCAATGAACGGCTGGATATCATGATGAAAGGATTTTTAAATCGTGTCTGGCGTGAAACCGCATAAACATAAAATAAAGTATGAGCGAATGCGCTTTGACCTGCGGGTTGTGGCTTTCTGGATAGAACCCGGCTCCAAAGTCCTGGGCTTGGGATGCGGTGAAGGCGAACTGCTATATTATCTGAAAAATAACAAGCAGGCGGCTTGCACCGGCATTGAAATCAAAGAAGACCGCGTTGCGGTTTGCATCGCCAAAGGGCTTGCGGTTCTCCAGGGTGATATCAATGAAGAGATTGACGACTACCCTGACAACGCCTTTGATTATGTTATTTTAAGCCAGACCCTGCAACAAATTTATCAACCCGCGAAATTGATTCGTTCGATCCTGCGCATCGGCAAAAAAGGGATTGTCAGCTTTCCCAATTTTAGCCATTGGGGCATCCGTTTCCAACTGCTATTCAAAGGATGCGCGCCTATATCCAGGCAGTTGCCTTACCAATGGCATAACACACCAAATATCCGGGTGATTACCATTCAGGATTTCAGGCATTTTTCAAAAGAAGCAGGCTTTAAAATTGTTAAAGAGGTGGCCATTAACACTCACAACCGGAATCGCAGCGGTAATGTCATCCGCTTTTTTCCCAATTGGCGCGCTACTTACGGTATATTTCTGATCGGATAGGTGTATAAATCAAGTGCCGGTCTCCTTGAAGAATCGCCGTGACATCGTCTTCGTTCATATCGCATCCGGCAACCAGACGCATTTTCCCGCTGGCGGCGGTAAACGCGGAAAACCCTTGGTAAGCCGCAGCCATAGAGGTTGAGCTGAAGTAGCCGGCCATGCGGTCTTATTGAACGCTTAAACGTAAGACCGGAATATAAAAATCCCGCAGAATATTGACAGGGCGTCAGTCGCTTCCGAGCGCAGAGGTTTTATAAGACAATTGGGCTACCAACATAAGCTGGGACACTAAATGCAGTCGTAGGTTGGGTTGAGGAACGAAACCTGAC
>JAOZRC010000076.1:1607-13160 GCA_029940345.1 Desulfobacterales bacterium | reverse complement strand
AGCCTGCCACTGTGCGTTACGAGGCAGAGCCTCGTAACGAGCAACTGAATTGAATATGTCCCGCCGTTGATAGCCTTAATTTTCTTAATCATCAGTGAGCAATGGCATTCAGTCAGACCATCTGTCGAATCCCATTCAACATTGTTTTCAACCGTTTGTTCGAAATCGGAAATGCTGTTTTTAACTCCTGGGCAAAAAGAGATACTTTATACTCTTCAATACACCAAAAATAGTCCTCAACCGCTTTTTTCTTATCTTCCGAAACGTTTGCGGGTGCATCGGTGAGTTCTTTTAACAGATCATTCAGTCCGGTTGTAAAATATTCGAGCGGCTGCGCTTTTTTACGATCTTTTTCAAAATCGACCGCCGCACGCTGGGCGCGAATCGCAACCGCCTTGATATAACGTACGATATGACCCAACCTGGCCGTGTCGTACAGGCTTGTGAAATTTTGCGGAACCAGCTTATCCAGATCGGTGCGCAACTGCTCAATCAACTGTATCTGATTACAATGCTCTTTTTCAAGGCGATGAAGCACCGTGCGTGTTGCCTGAAAACATTCTAATACGGCGATACTTTGCGCCAACAACGAATCTCCGCTGGTGTAGATCAAAGGCGCCACAGTACCGGCATAGCCATTAAACGCCTGTTCATTACGAAAATCGCGGGCAAACAGTTGCTCTGTCAGACCTTCATACAACCGCTTTTCAAATTTGGGTGCGCCCTCGAAATAATCGGCCAGCGGTTTGGCCGACGGGGGCAGCACCAGTTTACGTTTTAAATATTTTAACTCCTTGGCAAAGCGCAGCATGTAAAGCTTCTGTACGCCCTGCCGATGGGTGAGTAGCGCTTTTCTTTTATGCCTGAACACGCGCAGATGAACACAAGTGTGGTCCGGTTCCAATCCGTAATAGCCGCTCCAGCGAAGTCCCCGCGGGCCTTTGACAATGACAGCCTCCTTGAGATCACCGCAATCCCAACGTGTCAGACCGGTTTTTTCCAGATGTTGTTTGGCGGATTCAAACAGGCCGGTTTCATCCGGAGCGATTTCCCGGGCGTAATCCTTTTTCAGAATTGTGCTGCCGCGTCCGGAATGCAGCACCTTATTTTTAGAATCGGTGATGGTGACACGCATTTTAAGATGATCCGGTAAATCCGCCTGTGTCCAGGCTGACTCCGGAATCGTGACGCCCAAACGGCGGTGGACAAATTTACTTAAAACCGTGGCCAGTGAGACATCCCGGTACGCTGAAGCTGTGTTTGCGGTGATCTCTCCTAAAATTGTATCAGCCGTTTCCGCGGCGGGAACCAGTTTTTTGCGGTATTTTTTAGGAAGTCCTTTAATCAGGGCCGTGATTTTTTCCTTTTGCAAACCGGGCACCATCCAATCCAGGGATTCACAAGGCACGGTAGCCGCGACCGTGGCCGGAATTTTTACCGTTACACCGTCATCCGGTCGTCCGGGATCAAAATTGTAGCGGCATTCAAAATGTTCGGCGCCCAGATCAATACGATCCGGGAAAGCATTTAAGGCTCCCCCGTTCGGCGTATAATTCATCAAATCGGAGATTTCCAAACGTAAAAATCGGTCATTGCCCTGTTTGCGGATCGCGGCTTTTAAGGTGCGCATACTGTAAACGGTTCCCAGGCGTTTTTCAAAAAAGCGTACAATTGAATATTCGTCTATCAGCAGGTCTCTTCGGCGCAGGCGATTTTCCATATCTTTTACAGCGGCGATGTTTTTCAGATTATATTCCATAAATGCCAGCGGATTTTTAACATCTCCTTCCACCAGCGCGGATGTGATAAACACCTCAGTGGCCTTTTCCGGATTGATCGGGCCGTACGAGACCGGACGACGGGGAATAATAATCAATCCGTAAAGAGTGACCTGTTCATAAGCCACCACCTCTTCCAGGTTGCGCTCCCAATGCGGATCCGAATAGGTGTATTTGCATTGGTTACCGGCCAAAGGCTCCAGCCAGCGATGGTCTATGGCAGCCACGCGACGTGCGAACAGGCGCGATGTGGCCACCATTTCCGCCGCCGTAATCCATTGCGGCGCAGCGTTAAACAGCCCCGAACCGGGGAAAATCATGACTTCGCGCCCCTGGGCGGCCTGGAAAAAGTTTTTTTCTTTTTTCATGGCAATATTAGATATAAAACCGCTTAAAAGCGACTTATGAATCGCCGTATAGCGTTCACTGTAGTCATTGGTGCTCTTTTTTTTCAATTTTGCCTTTTTTGTTTTAACGGTTTTAGCAGGCCAGATCGCTTGGGGCTCGGACGCATGGTCTTTGAGAGCAAGGGTGATTTGGCGATGAACATCCCGCCATTCACGCATCCGTTTGTAAGAAAGAAAATGGATTCGGCAGAACCGGCGCATCCGGCTTTGGCTCGTTCCCTTACCCAGTTCCGCATGAAAACGGTTCCAGATATTCAGTAGCGTTACAAAATCGGATAGGGGGTCTTCAAACGCTTTATGAGCCTGGTCGGCCGCTTTGGTTTTATCGGACGGTCGTTCACGCGGGTCTGGAATGCTCAACGCCGCCGCGATAACAGCCATATCTTCGACACACCCTTCATGGCGCGCTTGGATCAGGATCCTGGATAAACGCGGGTCAATAGGAATTCGGGCCATTAAACGGCCGTTGGGAGTCAACTCGTAGCGGGTTTGTTCACCACGTTGGGGACGTACGGAAACATCACGTTCAACAATAGCGCCAAGTTCTGAAAGCAGCTTGTAACCGTCGCGAACGCTCTTGAAATCCGGTGGGTCAATAAATGGGAACCGGCTGAGTTCACCAAGGCGTAGAGCGATCATCCGCAGGCTGACTTCGGCCAGGTTGGCGCGCAAAATTTCGGGCGGCGTATATAACGGGCGGCTCTGATAGTCCTCTTCATCGTAAAGGCGGATACACACCCCGTCAGCAACACGTCCGCAACGGCCCTTGCGCTGATCGGCGCTGCTTTGCGAAATGGCAACTATCGGCAAAGATGTGATGCGCGAGCGCGGCGAATATTGCGAAATACGCGCCAACCCGGTGTCAATCACATACTTAATACCCGGTATGGTGATGGATGTTTCCGCAATGTTGGTGGCAATAATTATTTTTCGACCTTTCAGCGATGCAAACACACGGGTTTGTTCGGCGGCTGTCAGGCGGGCAAAGAGCGGCAGCACCCTGACGCCATCATCACAACGACTTTCAAGCAGATGCCGGGTTTCGCGAATATCCTGTTCCGTGGGCATAAAAATAAGAATATCACCGAACCGGCTTTCGGTTTGCAATTTTTCCACGGCGCGCACCGCCATTTCCACATGCGTCTCTGCGTTATCCGCATCCGCTTCTTCATCACCAGGCCAATACCGCATCGCTACCGGAAACAATCGACCGGAAACTTCGATGATCGGTGCGTTATCAAATGCCTGGGAAAACTTTTGCGTGTCAATCGTTGCTGATGTGATAATCAGTTTAAGATCTTTGCGTTTAGATAGCAGGGTTTTCAAAATGCCCAGGATAAAATCGATGTTCAAACTGCGTTCATGGGCTTCATCCACGATGATAACATCATAGGCGTTCAGATACGGATCATGCTGCGCTTCGGCCAGCAGAATGCCGTCGGTCATAATCTTGATAAACGCGTCAGTTTGGGTTCGATCCTGAAAGCGAATCTTATACCCCACGGATTGACCCGCTTTTTGGCCTAACTCTTCGGCGATACGGTTGGCAACGGTGATAGCGGCAATGCGTCGGGGCTGTGTGCAGCCGATAAGGCCGTGGACGCCCCGTCCGGCGGCCAGACAAAATTTCGGAATTTGGGTGGTTTTGCCTGAACCGGTTTCACCGGATATGATCACCACCCGGTTTTCGGAAATTGCGGAGATGATGTCATCTTTTTTGGCTGTAATCGGTAAACTTTCCGGGAAGGTGATGTGTTGATCTAACAGGGCGCGGTGCTGTTGGATACGTTCGTTCCTTTGCGTGGCGGAGATGCGGACACGCTTTGCAAGGCGCTGTAACTGTTTGTTAAATCGGTCGCTATCGCAAGATGCTTGCCGGTTATTTTTTAGCCGCTGTTTGATGCGCCGGATTTCATAGCCCATGATGCGCCGGTCATTGCGCAACGTTTTTTTCAATTGGCGTTCAATGTCAGCAAGTATCTGATGCAGTATCGGCAAGGTGCGGTTCTTCGACTTCAATCGTTTTTCTACTCCCGGCTTCAATCCGCAATCACTAAGTGCCCGAAACCGTTTTCCTTGAGGAAACGAGGATAAAGGCCATAAGCGGGTTTCAAGATAGGCAGCAGTTTCATGGTTTGGGGCACATTGCCCCGAGCCTTCACCTGTCGCCGCGTCAATGCGGAAACCAGGTTGGCCTTACCGTGCCAGAATTTGTGGGCAAAATCGGCATCCATCGTCATAGTAACATCGGGAGTACCGTCAAATTCACCTTTAATTATATTCAATTCATCCGTGCGGGCGTCGATGGTGATAACAGCCGATGGATTCTGATACACAAATTGAATGCACATATTCGATTTATGCAGTGCTGGCCCGATGGACGGATCATCCTTCAGGTGTTTGTAAAATTCAAACAAAACGGCGTAGAGCATGTCTGTGTCTTTAAAAATATTGCGCTTCTCTCCGCCCTTACCACGCTCACCCGGCGGATGAAGGTCTTCATCGTTAACCGGCAGCGGTTTGACTTGTGTGTTGTAGAGTTTATACAAAATACGAACCACCGCGTCTCTTTGCGGCTCCCGGGGATTGTACAGCATGGCGCCGTCTTGCATCGCCGTGTCCGCCGTCTGTTCCAGTTTGTCAAGATTATCGGAAATGCCGGCGTCTTTTAAATTCAGCGGCATGCCGGTGAGAAAGGCCAGTTTGCGGTTCAAATTGCGAATATGGTCAATTCCGGCCAGAGCTGCCTGTTTACGAACCCACTGATCGACAAATACCAGATTGTCCAACGCTTTGGAAGCAACGCCGTAAGCTTTAAGGGTCGGTTTTTGCAGCAATGTTTTGATAAATTTTGCTGGCCCGAAATTATCGGCAATCGCCGGCAGCCGGTCCGATTGAAGCATGCTCCGGCTTTGATGGATCACTTCCGGGAAATTAACACCCAACGCATCGGCAACAGCGGCATAGCGTTCAGTGCAGGCATCCATATTGTATTCCATGACTTCAGGAAGCACCAGCGCATTGGCCAATCCGTGCGGAATATGATACACGCCTCCTAAGGCGTGCGCAATGCCATGCGTCATGCCCACCATGGAATGGGAAAAAGCCAAACCGGCCAGAAAGCTTCCGCAAAGCATTGCACCGCGCGCTTGCAAATTTTTGGGATGAGCGCAGGCCATCATAATATTTGCGCTAATCAAACGGATCGCATGGAGCGCCAGCGCATCCGTGGCCGGCGACTGCTCTTTATCGACATAGGCTTCAATGGCATGGGTCAGCGCGTCCATACCGGTGGCTGCGGTCAGTTTGCCGGGCATGGTCAGGGTGACTTGAGGGTCCAAAATTGCTATTTGGGGTAAAAATTGATCCTCTGCAAAAGGGAGCTTGACGTCATTCTCCAAATCGGCAATCACAGCCACTTTGGTGACCTCGGAACCAGTGCCGGCTGTTGTCGGAATAACAATGAACGGCAGCAGGGTTTCATCCCGGCCGAGCAGATAGGCGCCTAAATGATCGGCCAGTTTGCCGCCCTTGACAATAAGCAAATTGGCGGCTTTGGCCGTGTCAATAACACTTCCGCCACCCAGCGCAATGATTAAATCGCATCGGTGCTTTTTAGCCAAGGCGGCGCATTCGGAAACGGTCGCAACATCCGAATTGGGCGGAACATCCGTATACGTACAAACGATTTTAATCTGACTTGGGGCAAAGCCATTTTTCACCAGTTCTACCGGTCCGACTTTCACCAAGATTTTATCGGTTACCAATATGGCCCGGCGCTTGCCAAATTGCTGAACAGCGGCTTGAATGTTCTCCAGCACGCCGATACCGTAAATTACTTTTGTGGGCATGGAAAATTCAAAATATTCCGGAAGCATCATTTTCTCCTTTTAATTCCAAATTTCGGCATCCTTCATTTTCCGGTTAACATTTTTTGTGTTCATAAATTAAGGTGAAAACCGTAGATTGATTTACAAAATCGTTCTACGTTAATAACGTGTAAACGAATTTTAGGTCAATATGAAGGATGCCATTAATGATTGCATTTTCTGACAATCGCTTTGGCCGGAATCAATCCTGTGGCAGAGGCCGCAACAATGTTTCCGGCAACGCCGGGGCCGTCTCCGGCGACATACAGTCCTTGTATGCCGGTTTCAAGATCACCATCAGTTTCAACCTGGGTGGCGAAAAATTTAATTTCAGGCGCATACAGAAGCGTTTCGTCATTGGAAACCCCGGGTACGACGAGGTTTAACTTTTCCAGGCCTTCCACAATGTTGGTTAAAATTCTTTCAGGCAGCGCCATGGCAATATCACCGCACACCACATTAACAAGAGAAGGTTCAATATAGCCTTTGCTAATCCTGTTTTCGGTGCTGCGTCTTCCTCGTTTGAGATCACCGAAACGCTGTAAAATCGGTTTGCCACCGCCAATCAGCGTGGCCAACCGGCCGATGGCTTCGCCATAAGCCTGGTTGTCCGTAACCGGTTCGGTTAAAACAACTTTTGATAGAAAAGCAAAATTGGTATTTTCAGACTTTTTGTGCCGGTAGGCGTGTCCGTTGACACAAACAAAGCCATTGTTATTGTCCGGTTTGTAATTTTCGAGTGTGACGAACCCGCCCTGGTTGGTGCAAAACGTCCGCGTCAGGTCATCGTATTTAGGTGTTTGGATAAAAAATGTGGGATCATAAATGACGTTGCAAAGATCCTCCATAATCTCATTATGCACTTCCACCCGCACGCCGACTTCGATACCCCGTTGGCTAAGTCCGAGCTGATAGCGACGCGCTAATTGGCCCACCCAGTTGGCGCCCACCCGTCCCGGCGCTAAAATGATATTTTTAGCATCATATTGGCGCTGATCGGTGGCTACACCGGTGATTTTTTTCTTTGAAACGGTAATATCCTGAACCGTTTCGGAAGTATGAACCGTTACGCCGCCCGCTTTAATGTAATCTCCTAAAGATGCGATATGATCAGGTAAGCAATCGCTACCCAAATGTTTTTGTTTAATCAAAAGCAGATTCATACCGTGCAGTTTGGCTTTTTTGCGCATTTCACGAGCAGCTTGCATATCCGTGGGGTACACCGCACCGTCCATACCGAAACGGTTAAAAATCTGCTCGGTTTCATCAATCAGCGCTTTAGCATCCGGGATAGGCATAAATTGTGTAAGGTCGGTTTTTCCCAGTCGATGGATATAATTCAGCTTGCCGTCGGAAAATAGCCCGGCACCGCCGATGCCGGATAAAATATTGCACGGTTTGCATTGCAAACATTCCTGGGTCTCTTTCATTGGGCATTTACGCCGGGCGATGCTGCGTCCTTTTTCAATCAGCAGCACTTTGAGATCGGAATGTTCACACAGGTAATAAGCGGCGAATAATCCGGCGGGGCCTCCGCCGACAATAATCACATCATATTCTTGCATACTTTTTTCGGCATCCTTCATAATAACCCAAAAGTGGTTTACACTTTCATGGGGAGTGCTGAACCGAAGGTTTAGCAAAGACCAGCGTAAAACGCTAAACCTTCGGTTCAGCACTCCTTTAAAGTGTTAAGCGGAAAATGAAGGATGCCCTTTTTTCATTAGAATCATTCATAGGGTTATTCGATTCATGCTTGGGAAGCCTGCATTGCTTCAATCACTTCGAGACTCAATCCGGTAATTTCGGCAATTTGTTCTGATGAAGCCACTTTCATTGCCAAAAGAATTTGCACCATAGACCTCGCTTTGGCATCGGCTCCTTGTTCAATACCTTGTTCAATGCCCTCTGCAAAGCCTTCTTTTTTAGCATCATCCAAAAAGGTCGCTTCGTCTTTTAAGGCTTTTTCACGTATTTCAGCACGTTGGCGTTCGAGTTCATCCGCGCTTAATTCTTCCAAAAATGTAAATGCTTGATGAATAGCCGGATTTGTATAATGTTCTCGCATGGTTTCGTCCTCCTTGTGAGCATTGTTGAAAAAATGAAGCCATTGGATCATATCATCAGCTTGCCCTTTTCGATTCACATTTATCCGTTTAATTTTCGGAAGCTCAAAAAGATGCAAGGCCAAATCATGGGTTAATTCAAGTTTGGGAAAGCGGCAATCCTTAAATTCAAAACAAAATTGAAATTCGTTTTGCTTAGGATACATTTTGTAATCCAGAAAATGAATGCCGATAGCCGGTTTTAAGCTGCTGTATTTATCGCCAGCATCCATTTGTCCGGCATACAACTTACTGATGTAATATAATGCACGGCTGGGATATGATGAAAATTTCTGAACCTGCATTTCGATATCATAGTTATTGTTTTTTTCATCTTCAGCCTGAATGTCCATGATGATAAATTTCTGGGCTAACTCTTCAGGCAACACAATCGGATTTTTAACTTTAACCGAACAGATGTTGCCGCGGCCTGATGATAGTAAAACGGCATTAATGAGGTTCAGCAGGACGGAAGTGTCCCATGCAAACAACTTTTTGAAAACAAAATCGTTTTTTGGAGATAATAATGGTTTTAGCATAGCGGACTATTCGTATGTAAGTCAAATGTAAGTTCTTCAGGCCACTCCCTAAAATGATCATCTGTCGGTCCTTTGATTGAGGCATCAATCACAACCCGTCCATTGTGAATCGTGATATCCCGCTCCGGATCGACATTGTTAAACAGTTTCCACAGCATCAGAGGCGCATCGCCAAGATCAATAGTTTTATCAAAGAGGATAAAAATATTGTATACGCTTAGATCGTCCAGTTTTAAGATATCAGTTGCAAAGGCTTTCCCGCTTCGATTAAGCTTTTTTTCAATGGAAACAGCCATGATTGCATTTTGGGTGGGCTGCTGTTCCATTGATTTTTCGGCCATCAGTTGGCAGCCTGACACACCGGGCACATCTGAAAGAATCAGGTTTTTTACGGTATCATGGCTTAACAGATATTTACGCGTAAGGGCGCGTTTTATTTCAATTCGCGGCGATTCATTTCTAAAGCGTTTAGTTAAATCAATTCCAAGTTTACTTCCGAAATTGGGAAACGGCGAGGCATGGTCGAGTACGTCCAAAATACCTTTGGCAATCGTTATATCTGAAGATATATCGAGTTTTGTAAGCAGCGTATCAAGCACGGCATGAGTATCATGAGGATTGACCTGTTTATCAACAATTACAATCGTTTTACAGAAACTCATTTGCCCCTGTCCCCATAAGCCATTCATGATTTTGTGGGCATGTCCGGGATATTCTTTATCAATTGCAACAATAACAATATTGTGAAACACACCCTCCCAAGGAAAGTGGTAATCTGCGATTTCTGGAAAAACCGTTTGCAGCATGGGTAAAAACAGGCGTTCCGTGGCTTTGGCCAGGTAACAATCCTCCATGGGAGGGCGTCCGACCAGGGTGGTTATATAAACCGGATGACGTCGATGTGTAATAGCGGTCACATGAAACACGGGATAATCATCTGCCAGGGAATAATAGCCTGTGTGATCGCCGAAAGGGCCTTCGCGCCGGTGTTCCTGCGGATCTACATAGCCTTCCAACACAAATTCGGCTTCCGTGGGAACTTCCAATTCGATGGTCAGACATTTGGTCATGCGCACGGGTTTTTTGCGTATAAAACCGGCCATAATGATTTCATCCAGGCCCTGGGGCATCGGGGCCGTGGCCGCATATATAGTCGCCGGATCGGCTCCTATTGCCACTGCAACCGGCATCCGCTTGCCGGCTTGAACATATTCGTTAAAGTAGTGCGCTCCGTCCTTATGAATATGCCAATGCATGCCGGTGGTGTTTTTATCATAAATCTGCATCCGGTACATGCCCATATTGTGTTTGCCTGTTTTCAGGCTTTTCGTTATTACCAGCGGAAGCGTTATAAACCGTCCGGCATCTTTTGGCCAGCATTGAATGACTGGCAATATGCTCAAATCGACCTGATCATCTTTTAAAACCACTTGCTGGCAAGGCGGTGTTCCCTTACGGTAAGAACGCGGAAAGAATTTGAAGGCTTCAAAAGCCATTGGCAGCATCTTAAATGCCTGCTTTAGCGTTTTCGGCGGGTTGAAATCAAAGTAGGTTTTAATTCGCGCGCTCAGTTGATCAAGGTTGTTCACACCGAGCGCTATGCCGATGCGCCGCTGACTGCCAAAAAGGTTGGTTGCCACCGGAAAAGATGACCCCATAACATTGCGAAAATAGAGCGCTTTACCGCCGCCGGCGCTTTTTGATTCTGAATCAGTGCGTTTGCTGATTTCCAAAATGGGAGAAACCAACTGATCAATATAGCGCACTTCGCCGGCCTTATCCAATTCATTAATAAAGTCGTTCAGATTGTTATACGCTGTTTTTTTTTTCATAAGAAAACCGGTCGTTTATATCATACGTCATTAACTTTAATATATTATTTATAACTGCCAAGTAAGTCTTATCAAAATATATCACATTTAATGATTTATTGTTATTGAAAAAATTGGGCCAATGGCCAAATAATAAAACTCGTAACGAGGCTCTGCCTCATGCGACATAATCCATCCGGAACTGCTTTTGGCGCATCAGGCGGAGCCTGAAACAGCCCGTAACGAGGCGGAGCCTCGTAACGAGATGGAGCCTCGTAACGAAATGGAGCGAATCCCTCAAAAAAATGCGCGCCGCCTGCGGCGCTTTTCAGAGGCCCGAGTTTCCAGAGTTCAGAGCTTAAACCAGAGATCAGAGGCCGGGGGAGACCACTCGAAAACTGACGAGGTTGAACCGATTGTGCGGCTAGCCCCTGCAACGGAAGGCGCAGCGCAAGTCGTACAGATAGTCGTAGAACGAACCGCCGCGCAATACACGCACGCGCTTATCCGCGGTATCCATATTTTCACGTCCGTCATCCGACAGGTAGGGATATTCAAATTCAGGGTTTTCTGATTTCCCCCATACTGTTTGGGTCCACTCCCAAACGTTGCCAGCCATATCCATGCATTCATAAACGCTTGCACCCTGTTTAAACATACCCACCGGACTGGTTGTGCCAACACCAGTTTGATAGCTGTTGCAATAGGCGCTGTTAAATTCATCTCCCCAGGGGTAGATGCGCGCATCGGAGCCACGGGCGGCCTTTTCCCACTCAGCTTCAGAGGGCAGGCGCACCACCATGTTTTGCTCCTTACTCAGCCATTGGCAATAGGCGCAGGCGTCATACCAGTTGACATAGACCACCGGATGACTGCGCAATTCCAGCGGCGTTTCCGCCCCACGCCAGTGTTCAGGCGGTTCATGTCCGGTTGCAGTGACAAACCGTGTGTATTGCTCATTGGTGACCGGATATTTACTGATTTGAAATGCTTTGACTGACACTTTATGTTGTGGCGTTTCCGATTTAAGAATTATTTTTAAGA
>JAOZRC010000076.1:0-1507 GCA_029940345.1 Desulfobacterales bacterium | reverse complement strand
TCAGAGGTGCTTCCCATGATAAAATGGCTTTCCAGTACAACTGCCATCTCATCCAGGTTGCGTTCATCGCCCAGTGCGCTTAACACCGACCCATATTCGGCGCGTTCACGCGGTACAAGCCGATCTTCCGTGATCATGGTTGTCAAATGCCGCTTCACCCGTTCGGCGAATTCTTTTCCGGTATTTTTAAGGCGTTGAACGCGGGCCTGGCCGATTTCCAGCAGACATTGACCGGCCAGACCGATTTTACGCCAGCCTGACACATCTTCGGCCGCGGGTGCTGTCTTCGGGCATAATTCGCTTACCAGCATCAGCGGTGCCTCAAGACGTCCGGAATGGGCCAAATCGCCCACAGCCAGTAAAATAACCTCACGCCAATACGCGCTCTTCTCTGCCAGTTGCATTGTCACTTCTGTAAAATCAGGTTTTCGGCTTAAATAACAACCCGCCAGAAATTCCTGAAAGGTGCGGTGGGGAAACTGGTAGATTTCAGGCGTATTTTCAACCAGCAGACCAGCGCGCAGGCTGATAATATGAATCATATCACGGGCCCAGTCCCAACTGTCATGCAGACTTACCAGCGTATTAAACAGTTCCTTGTACGTAATATCAGCGATGGCCTCCTTATCGCTAACCTGCCCCTGTGAACGGCTATGCACTTTAAAGGCCAGTTCCCACAACGCTTCTTTAAGTTCGATATCTTTTATATCCGCCTTACGCAGTAATTGGCGCAAGTCCGTTTCCTCGCCGTTCTGGTTTTCAATTTTGATGGCTTCCCAGCGCCATAAAAGCAGCTCGGTAATATCTTCATATCAGACCATTCCTTCGGCCATCCAGACAACGCCTTTATCTGCCAACGCAACTGCCTTTTTAATAAATGTTATATCATCCAGCGTGCATAAATGGCGGGCCGCCAGGTATTCATCAAAAGTACGATGGGGAAATCGAAAGCTATGATCTTTGTCTTCAAGCAGCAAACCGGCCCGGAGTTTTATCATTTGAACAATGGCATCCGCCCAATCATAACTTTTCTTCGGGTGGAGTAACCGCAGTTTTTCGAGAAGAGCGGATAAGCTTATATAGGCCGTGGGCGCTTTATCGTTTTGCGGAATCTGATCATACGCTTCGAAAGCCAATTCGGATAACACCTTTTTAATATCATCTGTTTGGCGTTGAGCGTCCTGAAGCAACTTATTCCATTCGGTTTTGTTTGAATCCTTGTCATTGAATTTGATTGATTCCCACCGATCCAGCAAAAAATCGACAATTTCTTCATAAAGTTTTACACGCGTATCCGGTAATTTCACATAATGGGAGTGGGTCAGTGATATAATGGTCAACAATAGCGGTTTACGCGCCATGCGTAGAATATCCGGCCGCCGCACGGCTTCATGCACTGATGACCTGTGTCAAATAAGTTTCAATCCGGCCTGTGGGCTGATTTTTTTCAACTATCAACTGCAACTGTTCGACGATATCCTTTAACAAGCTGATTTTAATCTGATCT
>JAOZRC010000647.1 GCA_029940345.1 Desulfobacterales bacterium | reverse complement strand
AACCGCTCTCACGCTTTTGCAGCCGATTTAAGACTTTTCAAACAGGCTCTTAAAGCTGAAAGCGCCGCCCTTGCGCGTTCACGATCATCAAAGGGCAGGGTTTGGTCGCCAATAATTTGATATGTTTCGTGACCTTTGCCTGCGATTAGAATTGTATCTCCGGGCGCGGAGGCTCTGACAGCTAATTCTATTGCGCTGTAACGGTCTTCTTCAATCATAAATCCTTTTTTAGCGGAATTCAACACTTCTTCAGGCGTTTTGTATTCATAAGTAGTTTTATTTTTGATACCGTTGCGGATTTGTTCTATTATCATACGTGGATTTTCGGAGCGCGGATTATCCGAAGTGATAATAGCCAGGTCACTAAATTTAATAGCGATAAAACCCATTTGGGGGCGTTTTTCTTTGTCGCGGTCACCTCCGCAGCCGAATACACAAATCAGACGTCCCTGGGCAAGCGCATTTAATACCGTTAATACATTTTTCAGTGCATCAGGTGTGTGGGCGTAGTCAACAAAAACGTATCGATTTTTATCATTTTTAATCGGTTCCAGGCGTCCTGGAATATAGGTTGTTTTTTCGATACCCGCCCTAATTTTTTCAAGCGGAATTTTCAGTGCGATGCCGACGCCGATGGCTGCTGATATATTTTCAATGTTATATTGCCCCACGAGCGCGGATTGAATATTTATATCACCAGAAGGTGTGCGAAAACATCCACGGACACCGCCTAAGTCAAAGCGGATGGCGTTTGTTTGAACATCCCTTTCGGTTCCGACGGAGATCACCTTGTAAGGCAGACGAGCGGCAAGTTCTCGGCCATAACAATTATCGCAGTTTATCACCGCTATCGCATTGTGTCCTTTGCTCCCTCGCACCATCAATTTAGTGAACATTTTTTGTTTACAGGCCCAGTAATTTTCCATGTTGCCGTGAAAATCCAAATGATCCTGGGTAAGATTGGTAAATACACCGATATCAAAGTGACACGCACCAACCCGATGCATCGCAATGGCGTGTGACGACACTTCCATGAGTACATGTGTGACGCCGTTGCGCCTCATTTGTGCTAAAATTTTAGCTAATTCTGTAGATTCCGGTGTTGTGGTCGGATTTGCGAAAGTTTTAGCGCCAAAGCGATAGTTGATTGTACCAATAACACCGACACAATGCCCGG
This sequence comes from Desulfobacterales bacterium, assembly GCA_029940345.1. Classification (GTDB taxonomy): domain Bacteria; phylum Desulfobacterota; class Desulfobacteria; order Desulfobacterales; family JAUCGF01; genus JAUCGF01. The sequence continues at coordinate 2,341 of JAOZRC010000647.1, read as the reverse complement.
ATTTAACCAGAATGCTCTCAATTAAGTATGTTGTCGTCGTTTTCCCGTTTGTCCCGGTTACGCCGATGATAACCATTTTTTTTGAAGGATTGCCATAAAATTGTTCAGAGAATAATGCCAGGGCCTGACGTGTATTTGGGACCCTGACAATGATAGCGTCTTTGGCAATCGGTTTCTGAACGACAACAACTAAGGCTCCCTTTCGAATGGCAAGATCAATATAATCATGGCCATCGGCTTTCAGACCGGTGATAGCCACAAAAAGACCTCCCGGTTTGACATCCTGAGCTCGATAATGCAGCGATAGGATTTCCGGGTCTGGTATTTTGGGCAAACCCCCTGGGAAAGTCGAATCAGGGGAAAGCATTTCAAGCGTAGTATCATCATGCCGGAAAAATTTTTCCGAATTATCTGGCGTTATCGCTTGAACTAAAGTTGAAAGTTTCACCCTTGGGGCTCCCGTTCGAAAGATGCGGTTAAGCCGCTTTCAATTGCGCGTCCGTTATCAGGTTCAACATTTAGATAATCAAGTGTTTCGTTGGTAATTCTACGAAAAGCGGGTGCGGCCACAGTTCCGCCGTAGTATCCTTCTTTTGTGGGTTCATTAATAGAAACCAACAATGCGATGCGTGGATTATAGGCCGGTGCAAAACCTAAAAATGATGAAACGAACCTGTCGTTAGCATATTTCCCGTCCGGATTGATTTTTTGGGCCGTACCGGTTTTACCGCAAACAAGATAGCCATCCGTTGAAGCATTAACACCGGTTCCACCCTTACGCACCACCGCAATCATCATTTCAGTGATAGCTTGAGCCGTTGTTGCTGAGATGGCGCGTCGAACAATATTGGGTGTAAAATGTTTAATGATCTGACCGTTTTCCTCTACAATAGCCTTTACAACATAGGGTTTCATCAGAATCCCCTGATTGGCAATAGCCGCTGTTGCCGTGACGAGTTGAATGGCGGACACCGCCACTCCCTGGCCAAAGGCAATCGCAGCCGTATCAATTGTTTTCCATCTGGATGCGGGCGATAAGCTGCCAGATGTTTCAGCAGGGCAGTCAATACCAGTCTTTTGTCCGAATCCAAATTGTGTCAATGTGTTAAAAAGGACGTTTTTACCAATTTTTTCAACTACTTTGACGACACCGATGTTGCTTGAATATTTAACGATTTGATGCAAAGTCAACCATCCGTAGGAATGAGAGCCCGCATCATGAATTACGTTTCTTCCAATTCGATAGCGGCCCTTTTCGCAATAAAAAGTTGTATTTGAAGAGCACTGCCCCGATTCAATAGCGGCCGCCGCGCTGAATATTTTCATTGTGGAACCGGGTTCAAAGGGATCGGTGACAATCCGATTCCGCCATTGTTTTTTTTCATACCGATTAAATGTATGCGGATTGAATGACGGATAATGCGCTAATGCCAAAATTTCACCAGTTTCCGGAATCATAACAATGGCCATTCCGGATTGAGCCTGATGTTTTTTGACTGTTTCCGATAGCACCTTTTCAGTAATATATTGAATGTTGCGGTCTATTGTCAATATGACATCATTACCGTTTTTATATTGCTTTTTATGATCTTGGGATTCAAATTGTTGCCCTCGACCGTCTTTTAGAATTGTTAATTTGCCGTTGCCGCCTTCAAGAACACTATTAAAGGCGAATTCAATGCCCTCCAGTCCGGCCCCGTCAAGACCTGAAAACCCGATTAATTGAGCGGCAAGTGTTTTGTTAGGGTAGAAACGACTGTGTTCCGTTTTAAAAACAATGCCTTTAAGTTTGAGCGCTCTGATATTTTGGACGATTGCCGGCGATACTTTGCGTTCAATCCAAACAAAAGGTTTGGGTGTGGAAAGCTTATGATAAATGACGGTCTGATTTTCCGTAAGAATACTTGCCAGACGTTGGGCGGTGGTTTTTTTGTTGTTGATTTGTCTCGGGTGTGCACCAATTGAAGTAATTGCAAGTGTATCCGCCAGTTTTTTATGATTACGATCAAAGATAATACCGCGTTTGCCATAAAAAGAGAGAGATCTTTCATACTGTTTTACAGCTTTTTCAGAAAGCCATGATGCACGCCATATTTGCAAATAGCCTGCCCTGAAGACGATCATAATCAGCAGTAAAAGGAAAAGGCAACTGACAAAGTTAATGCGCTTTCTGACATGATATTTGGTATCATTTGCAGATGTGGGTTTCATAAATAAAAATGTTTTCTTTTATAAATTTTCAGACAATGAATTTCACAAGGATAGAATGAATGAAGGCGGTGATAATACTCCATAGAATATCTCCCAAGTATATTTTCCTCCGATAACGTATTATCAAATC
>JAOZRC010000075.1 GCA_029940345.1 Desulfobacterales bacterium | reverse complement strand
ATATCTGTTTAACTTATCGTTTTTATGCTACATTTTTATAATTAGAATTGCTGGGGCAAAGTGTAACGGAACCCACCATTTATGGCAATTCGGTGCGGTGGGTTCCGTTACACTCTGCCCACCCTACATTAAAAATGTGTAAACCGACTAATGAAGAATGCCTAAATCAGTTCTATTTTTTAATTCGCATTCCTAATTGTTTTGGTCACATTCGTATTGATCTGTTTTTGGCTACCAGCACAAGGCGGGACAAAGTAAAGCGGAAAGCTGTTCCGCTTCTTCAACCTTGATTCCGCTATGAACGACGAGGAGCAGCTTTCCCCGTTACATTAGTGTCCCGGCTTATGTTGGTAGCCTGTTTTTTTCTTTAAGTAATAAATTGGTGAACAGAAAAGGTTGATGTTTTGTTTTGTTTATGTAATCTTTACATGATACAATTATTTTGAATCAATATGGCGTAACCTAGTACAACAACTTGGAAGTCCGCCCCCCTCTCGGTATCAATAGTTTCAAAGGGTTAGCTACGGGAAAGTTCTGATTTAATTTGAAATTTAATAAAGGAATTAGTTATGCCTGTTATCAGCTTAAAAACCGATGATAATAAGATTCATCGGTATCAGCTTGAAAAAGGAAAATCACTGCGAATTGGTCGAATTGATGATAATGATATTGTTATAAACAACCCGGCTGTATCTGGACATCACGCTACTATCGAATGGGATGACGACGCGTTTTTCCTAGCGGATAACCAAAGCAGTAATGGGTCGTTTATCAATAATCAACTCGTTATTTATCGAAGGCTGGATCATAAAGATATCATTACAATCGGAAATCAGTCTATGATCTTTGCTTATCTTGACGAAGAGTCCGCCCCTGCCGCAACCGTTGAAGATGAGGGCTTAAAAACCATTGCAATTGACACATCTCAACACCGCTCTCTTTTGGCTAAAGGCGTTTCTAATATTGTATCCCAGGAAAGTGATAAAAAACCGGTGGGTGTTTTAACGTATGTTGAGGGCGGCAAAGGTGAGTTTGAACTCACTGGCAAAGTCACTAAAATAGGGAAAAGCCCTTTATCCGATGTCGTTATACGTGGGTTTATGGTGGGTAAAACGGCTGCCATGATACTAAAAAAAGAGAAAGGCTATTATTTGAGTCATGTTAAAGGTCGCGCCAAACCCAAAATTTATTCCCAGACGATCACTTCCGAGGTACTGCTTAAAGAATACGATCTTATCGAAATCGGATCTTCTAAACTGCAATTTATTTTTAAAATGCGCTAAATATTAAATATGATGGTTGTAATTAAGCTTCTTGAGTATTTATTGTGAAACTGATAGTTATAGCATTCGTCATGAAGAATCTCTAAAACATGCTAGGCTAATGAAACAGCTGATAGCTTCCAATTACATTTTGGATTCATACTGAATTTCCCTCGGTGTTTTGTCTTTTTCATTTTGACGTCTCTGATTTTTTATTTCGGGATTCAACGATTATGGTGTCATGCATGACCGCATCCGGTAAACACGCTCCGATAACGCCTCAAAAGCATACCATACGATTTCAGTTAAGGCAGCAGTTGTTTCTGTTAGCTATCCTGGTAGGTATTTATGCGATGCTATTTTCGATGGTCGCTTATAAATCTATCCAAGAAAATAGCAATTGTGGTAAAATTTTAAAAAACCACCTGATAACCTCCCTTAAAATCATTGATACTCACCTTGCAAAAACGAATAGCGCTTCTACCTCAAACAATTCTTCAAACCCTAATATACAAAAAATGAGGGATAGTTTAATACTGCTTGCAGATAATTATTATTACCAATGTGGCGGTGTTTTGTTTATGCGTAACCGTGGAAACGAAACGTTTCATCAAATCAATATTTCCAATACACTGAACCATGAACTACCTACAAATAAAGAGCTTCAAATATTTTCGAGTCAACGTGACAACCTTTTAAACCTTGCTGATAACACATTGGTAAAAATCGATGAATGGCGAGTAATCAAGATTCCGCTTTCAGCAGTGTCGTTTGATATCTACTTCTTAAAAAAACAAAAATCCATTGCAGAGGTATTATTATTACGAAACGATTTTTTGTCATCTGGCCTTTTTGCCGCCATATGCATTTCAACATTTCTGTTTATCCTGTTATTGTATCGGTGGTTCATCCGACCAAGCGAATTTTTCTTAAACTATCTGATAGCTAAAAGCAGGGGGGAAGACTCCTCACTCGATCAAAAGGCCCCTCCTAGTTGGATACCTTGGTTCAACATTATTACTCGAATGTCAAAAAGAATGGATGAACTCAATTATGATATGCAAAAAAAGAGCCAGGAATTACATGATCAGAGAAATCTGATTAAACGCTTTTCATGGGTCTTTGAACGGAATGAAGAGCTAGCAGCAGAAATCCAGGAAAAAAATAAAGATCTTGAAGGAGAAATTGAACAACACAAACGTACAGCGGAAGAATTAAGGAAGCATCGGGATCATCTTGATGAGATGGTAAAGGAACGCACTGCCGATCTTTCAGAAAGCAATAAAAAACTTCATGAAGCGATGATCAAAGCGAATAAAATGGCGATGGAAGCCAAAGTTGCCAATATGGCCAAAAGTGAATTTTTGGCTAATATGAGCCATGAAATTCGAACGCCCTTAAACGCCGTAATCGGTTTTACCGACCTTCTGATTGAAACTGATTTAAATAAAGATCAGGTTGATTATGTCAATACAACACGAAAAAGTGCTGAAACGCTGCTTGCGCTTGTTAATGATATTTTAGATTTTTCAAAAATCGAAGCGGGTGAACTTGAAATTAATGAAGGCAAATTTGATCTTGAAAACACGGCTTATGATGTCTGTGATCTGATCTCTCCAAATATAGAATCTGAAAAAATTGAAATTCTTTGCCAAATTGATAAAAATATCTTTCCATCGGTTATTGGGGATCAGAAACTTTATCGCCAGGTTTTGATTAATTTGATGGGAAACGCCGTCAAATTCACTCATGAAGGCCAAATCATACTTTCCCTATATATCGAAGACCAAACTGATGAACGTCTGAAAATACATGGCACCGTTGAAGATACCGGAATTGGCATTATTAAAGAGGAAATTGTCAATATCTTTTCGCTTTTTCAGCAAGCGGACGCCTCAACAACCAAAAAATACGGCGGCACCGGATTAGGTCTTCCTATAAGCAAGCAAATTGTAAACCTAATGGGTGGAGATATTTGGGTTGAAAGTGAAATTGGCAAAGGAAGCTGTTTTCATTTTACCGCTTGGTTTGGCAAACCGTCTACAACGCGTATTAAAAATAATTTACCTGAATCCCTGGCAAATAAAAAAGTGTTTGTCATTGATGACCATCAATCAAATTTAGATATTATCCAAAATATTTTAGTATCTGCCAAAATGGATGTCACTGTTTCTGTCGATGGCCACTCCGCGATCTCTCTCATACAAAACGCACAATCAACAGTGCAACCCTTTGACATAGGAATTATTGATATTCAGATGCCGGGAATGAATGGATATGATGTTGCGCAACTGATTCGGGATCCTCGTTATCAATTTCCTGATATCCCATTGATAGCAATATCTCCCTTAACAGAACGTCATCATCGCCTTGATTCAAAAGGCGCCGTTTTTTATGGCTTTTTAAACAAACCTGTCAGAAGACGCGAGCTTCTGAAAATGTTGGAACAAATTTTCAACGACAGACCGATCGCTGGCGCTGACAACCAAACGGATGATATGCCAAAAATTCGACATGCAAAAAATTCATCTCCACTGGAAAAAAATAGACCGCATAAAGCGCGTATCTTGCTGGCAGAAGATAACCCGGTTAATCAAAAACTCGCTAGCATGATGCTCAAAAAAGCGGGACATCAGGTGGAAGTTGCCGCCAACGGGAAGGAAGCTGTTGCGAAATTCACTACTTCACCTGAAAGCTTTGACTTGATTTTTATGGACATTCAGATGCCGGAGATGGATGGCCTGGAGGCAACTAAAACAATCAGGGACAAGGGCTTTAATATTCCGATTATCGCCATGACAGCTCACGCTACCAAGGAATTCAAAAAGAAATGCTATCTGGTGGGCATGAATGACTATACAGCCAAACCTATCAAAAAAGCGATTATCCTGGAAAAGCTCCAACAGTGGGTGTTTAGCAAGGAAAGTGTTTAATAATGCGCGTGCGCTCCGGGCTTGAAAATTTTATTGAATCACCACCGTTCTGGGTTCGAGGCCATCGCTTGGGACTGCTCTGCAATCCGGCCTCCGTAAACGCTAAACTCCGTCACGCTCGGGAACTCATCGCACGTAAATTGCCAGGACGCCTTACAGCCTTATACTCTCCCCAACACGGATTCCATGCGGAAAAACAGGACAACATGGTTGCCTCAGACGATATGACAGATCCTACTTTAAATATACCTGTTTTCAGTCTTTACGGCCAAACGCGCATTCCGACTAAACGAATGTTTGATCCCATTGATATTCTGATCATTGATTTGCAAGATGTCGGGACGCGTGTATACACCTTTATTTATACAATGGCATATTGTCTTGAATCCGCCCGAAAGTATGGAAAGAAGGTCCTCGTGCTGGACCGTCCCAATCCTATCAATGGCACTGTAATTGAAGGAAATTGTCTGTCGCCTGAATATGCTTCATTTGTCGGCCGCTATCCCATCCCAATGCGTCATGGCCTAACCATTGGTGAACTGGCTCGTTTATTCAACACTCATTTTCGGATTAATTGTGAACTTGAAGTAGTGGCACTTACCGGATGGAATCGACAGATGTATTTCAGTGACACCGGTCTTCCCTGGATTCCGCCATCGCCGAACCTGCCGACGCCATCATCAGCCATGGTTTACCCGGGCCAGGTTATATGGGAAGGGACAAATATTTCGGAGGGACGGGGAACGACCCAACCGTTCGAACTTTGTGGCGCTCCGTTTATTGAAACGGATCTGATTCTTATCGCATTGAGACAGTATACAATTCCGGGTGTCTTTTTCAGACCGATTGTTTTTGAACCCACCGCGAATAAATGGAAAAGTCAGCAATGTTGCGGATTTCAATTACACGTTACAGATCCATTCGCTTACCAACCCTATATCACTTCATTGAGACTGCTTCAAGCCGTTATCAGTCATCATCGGGAAAGTTTCCAATGGAAATCACCACCGTATGAATACGAATATCATCGCTTTCCCATAGATCTCATTATCGGGGATAAACAGATCCGACGTCGTATTGAAAATCTTGACAGCCTTGATGAAATCGTCCGTTCATGGCAGCCATCACTGAATGAATTTAAAAGAATAAGCCGCGAGTTTTATCTTTATTCTTAAGTAACGGTGATGAACTCGTAAAAAGTCAAAATTTCACAAAATCATCTTTGTAATTATTTGAATTTGTCGGTGGGGAAATAACAAAATGGTAATTTTCAGACTTTTTTCGAATCCGTCAAAAGTGGCTAAAAATAGAGTCCCCCATTTTTAGGAGTGGAAGCGTGTGTAATTCACGACCGTCGTGAATTACACACGGTGGAAGCCTTATGGGGAAGTTGTTTGGTTATAATTATACTGATACTGATACTGATACTGATATAATTTTAGGCATCCTTCATTGGTCAGCCTGCACTTTACTGCAGAACGATTTTTTAAAAAAATCTACAATTCAAAATAAGTGTCAACTACATGAAGGACGCCAACAATTTATTTGGCTTTTAATTCTTCCACTTCTTTTTTAAGCGATTCAATTTCCTGTTTATAACTCTCGCTTTCATCAACTTCAGCGGTCGCTTCCTCTTTTTTATTTTTCCAGTTGTCTTTAATTTCGTCAAATCCCAGATAAAGTGCCAGACCACCACCCAGTAAAAGCATTATCGGAACCGCACCCGCCAGAATTTGCAGAAACGCGCCAAACCAAATTGCCAGACCGATGAGACCAAAAACAGCCGCTATTGCACCGCCAATTAACGTTTTCATAAACTAAAAATCCTCCTTTAAAAGTAATCTGTTATTATGCTAAATTTTAACTGCCATTTATGCAATAAACCAGTTGAATTATAACCGATTTAAATACTTTAGTATCCTTCATTTGTCGCTTTACATTTTTATTGGTTTTTTACAACTAAATAAAGTGAGCCAAATTATTCGGATACAATTTTATTTTGAGGGGCTTGTACAAAAAAACTACGCAAATGAAGGATGTTTAATTTCATATTGTAAAATTATAATTTTAACACCGACAAATGCTTGCTCGAGTCAGGATCAACCGTGTTCTTGTGAACTTATAAATTTCCCCAAAATCTCTAAAAAATTCCACTATCACATCATTTTTCTTTGTGCAAGTCTAAAATTGAAAGAGCCAAGTCAATAGTGCAATAAATATTGCGTAAGCGAAAAATTTGCCCATAAAAATCATGACTATAAAATTCCGCTTACCGTTCCTAATCTGAGCTTTTGCTAGCCTCCCCCCAAGTATCCAATTCATATTGCGTTTAATTAAAGATTGCAATCAAATTATTCATTTGTTATCTAAATCAATTATTAGCCAATATCTTTTATCATCTTTTATCTGTTTTATATATAAATAAATAGTGATTGCTTATGTTCAAAAAAAATAATACGCCCCCTTCGGAAAATGATACAAAAAAGGGATGGTGGAAACATAGAGTTTTAAAAGGGTCATATGATCACTATTTATGTTATCTTCCATCCCAAATTGGCTATATGGCCTCCTTTATTCTAAAGCGTTTTTATTCCGGAATTGACCTGCGCAAAAATCAGACCAAAAATATCACCGATCTTCCCGATAATGCCATTATCGTATATACAAGCAAATATAAGAGCTATTTTGAATTCTTATTTTACCATACGCATTATAAATCTATAAAAATAGCATCTCCTGTCATCGGAATTGATTATAAAGTGATTATCTGGCAACCTGTCAGTCGTATTTTCAGAATTATTTTGGCATACGCGGGTTATTTTTTACGCCATTTGTCTTTTCCCAACCCTTATAAAAATCAATATATTCAGAATGAGCTGCTTAAAGGTCGTTCAGCCTTGGTGCCTCTGATTGACAGGCGCACTTTTTATCGCTTTTTTGTAAAAAAACAAACCGATCCGCTCTGCTATTTTATTGAACTGCAGAATTCATCAAATCGCCCTGTTTTCATCATTCCCCAACTTTTTCTTTTCAGTACAAATCCGCCCAAATCAATTCCCTCACTAATTGATATATTTTTCGGAACGGCGGAAAAACCGGGCGTGTTGCGACGTCTTTTTACACTGATTAAAAATCCCAATACAATCGTTGTAGAAATTGCGGAACCCTGTAATTTGCAAACATTTTTAGAAGACCCTCAAATCAACACCCAAAGCATTGAACAACAGGCGGTGCTTTTAAGACGATTTCTGTTAAACCAGTTGAACCGACTCCGTCAAAGCATCACCGGCCCGGTGATTAAATCACCCCAAGAGTTGAAACAAGGCATTCTTACAGGAGATCGTCTTCGTAAAATGATGGAGTATTACTCTGAAAAAAAAGACACCCCGATCTACCATGTGCGTAAAAAAGCGGATGCCTATCTTGATGAAATTGCCGCTAAGTATAACCCACGTATTGTTAAGATGCTATACATATTGGTCAGATGGATTATCAAACTGATGTTTGAGGGGCTTGTGATTAACAATGATGTCCTGAGACAGGCTAAAAATATGTCTCAGAAAGGCCCGTTAATCTTCGCTCCTTGCCACAAAAGCCACATTGACTACCTGGTGCTGGATTATATCCTTTATAATAATAACATGCCATGCCCTCATGTGGCGGCTGGAGCCAATCTTTCAATATGGCCCTTAGGCCCTCTATTCAGGGGTGCCGGCGCTTTTTTTATCAGACGTACTTTTAAAGGCTCTGCAATCTATTCCAAAGTATTTGCAGAATACATTTACACATTGCTCCAAGAAGGCTTTAATCTTGAGTTTTTCATTGAAGGCGGACGGAGTCGTACAGGTAAGTTGATTTCACCTAAATTCGGGATGCTATCAATTCTGCTTAATGCCTATAAAAATGGCGCCTGTGATGATTTGATTTTTGTGCCCGTTTTTATCGGATATGATCGAGTTCCTGAAGAAAATGCGTATCTGCACGAAATCGGAGGCGGTAAGAAAAAGCCGGAAAGCTTTCTCCAGGTTATTAAAGCGCGCAAATTCTTAAAAACCAGGTATGGCAAAATATATATCAATTTTCACGAACCTTTTTCGCTGAAAGCATTTCTGAATCAGTACGAACCGGCCTTCGAAACGATGAAAACCAAAGATCGTTACGAACTATGCCGCCATCTGAGTTACCGTATTTTAAATGCGATTGATCGCGTTTCATTTGTCACTCCCCATGCCCTGGTTGCGAGTGTTTTGTTAAACAGCCCCAAAAAAAGCTTTTCGCATCAGTATTTAAAGTCTCAATTGGAATTTTACTTGAATTATCTGATTTCACAAAATGCCGAACTTGCTGACACCCTGCTCCTTGATCCCGATTATGCGATTATACAGGCATTAGATTCCTATATTCAACGTAAACTCATTATTCGTGTGACGGATGAATACTCTTATCACCAAAACAAAGATGCTGTTTCTGATGTCTATTACACGGTCATTGAAAATAAACGTCCTATTATCGAATTATATAAAAACAACTGTATTGTATTTTTTATACCGGCGGCATTTACATCGCTTGTAATTCTCAAAAAGGATGCTTTTCAATTTTCCGCTAGTGATCTTCACTCGGATTATGCCTTTTTGCAGGAATTTTTCAAATATGAATTTGCCTACAACGTGAATAGCACACCCGAATATTCGGTTCGTAAAAATATAAAAGCATTTATTGACGACGCTTTTCTGATCCCTCATCCGACGTTACCGGACACCTACAATATTACAGCGGCCGGATATCGCAAGCTGCGTTTTTTTGCCGCTTTTGTAAAAACCTATTTGGAATCTTATCGGATTGTTTTAAACTATTATGTCCATCTGGCCCAAAATGGCGGAAAAACCAAGGATCGTATGAAAAAAATTGCCTCCATTGGCGATCGTATGTACAAAAATAAAGAGATCGAACGTTCCGAAGCACTTTCTGAAATCAACTACAAAAATGCAATTAAATATTTTCAATACCATAAGATTCAAAAGGATGAACATCATGATAAACTAAAATACTATAGTGAAGCAATTTATAACAACCTTAAATTTTTATAAGTGCAAAGTCAGAAGTGTAAAATTAATTCATAACATAATGAAATCATTGATACTTGCCGCCGGTTTCGGTTCCCGCCTGCGTCCCTGCACGGATACGACCCCTAAACCGTTGTTTACAATCAGCGGTCGCCCTATCCTGGAAAAACTTATAGCATCTTTGCGACTGGCCGGATGCGATACGATTATTATCAACACGCATCATTTATCCTCCCGGATTGAATCTTTTTTGAAATCCGAGCGTTACTCTTTTCCGGTGCTTTTAAGGCATGAACCGGTAATCCTCGGCACAGGCGGAGCGATAAAAAATATTTCTGACCTCTTAGACAATCAACCTTTTTTTGTTATCAACAGCGACATCGTAACGGATATTGATTTAAGGCGGGTGTATGCGTATCATATAGAACACAATGCCTTGGCAACGATGGTGCTTAAAGATGATTCCCGTTTTAATACTGTATGGGTCAATGCAAATGGCTATGTTGAAAGTTTTTACGCGGATGCCCCTTTGCAGGATGCCAAAAATAAGAACCAAAGCACCCGGCAACCCGCCTCAAAGACTTTTACCGGAATACAGGTGCTAAATCCCGAAGTCACTGATTATATACCGGGTAATGTTTTTATCGCCAGTATTGATATTTATCAACGGTTAATAGCTGAACACCAACAGATAAAAGCATTTATTTCTGAAGATTTTTATTGGGATGATATTGGGACGCCTCAACGGTATAGGGATGCAAATATACGTTATATGGCGCCACGGGCATTTAAAAAGGCATTTCCGAATGATGCTTGCAATGCGATCACCCGCAACAAATTAAAAGGCGACGGTTCAGATCGCCGCTGGTATCGCCTGACAACGGGTTGCCACAGTCTGATTATGGCAGATCACGGAATCCGTAATAATAAAATTCCATCACAAACATCTGAAGCCGAAGCGTTTATCGCCATTGGCCGCCACTTACACCAAAAAGGCATCCCTGTTCCGGAAATTTACCTTTATGATGCTTTTGCCGGCCTTGTTTTTTTAGAAGATTTAGGCGATTGTCATTTACAACAAGTGATCCGAAGGACAAATTTGCCCGATCAGATCATCGCCTGGTATGAACGCGTGATTGATATGATGATACAACTTTCAATTCGCGGTTATCAAAACTTTGATCTTTCCCAGACATGGCAGACCACCCATTACGACAAAAAATTAATTCTTGAAAAGGAGTGCCGCTATTTTATAGATGCCTTCACAAATAATTACCTTGGGCAATGCATCTGTTACGACGATTTTGATGACGAATTCAACGCTTTGGCCGATAGTGCGCTCAAATTTGCAATTACCGGCTTTATGCACCGGGATATGCAGTCCCGGAATATCATGGTAAAAGATGAAAAGGTTTGGTTTATTGACTTTCAAGGCGGACGTATTGGCCCTCTTCAGTATGATCTGGCTTCTCTCTTAATCGATCCCTACGTTGCTCTACCTGTTGAGATACGTTCCCACTTAACAGATTATGCCATTCAAACGTTATCATCTTTAATGTCAATTGATCCGAAAAAATTTAAAAAATGCTACTATCATTGTGCGCTGGCAAGAAACCTTCAAATTCTGGGTGCTTTCGGTTTTTTGAGTAAAGTCAAGGGGAAAAAAGATTTTATACAATATATTTCACCGGCGCTTCAAATGCTCAAAAATCATCTGAATGCATCCGATGGAAAAAGCTTTTACAAATTAAAAAAGCTTGTTTCAACACTCTGATAAATTAAAATTATCGCATTTAATTGGGTAAAAACTGATCTAACGTCTATAATAAGGGGCAAAATGTCATTTTTTTCGCGTTTATATAACATTACAAAGTCTTATACACCACGTTTAATAAAAGCAGATAAAGAAAACCGTTTTCATCAGGATAATACCACGTCAAAGTTTACAACAGGGAATCAAGAGTCGCCGTCCAAAGAACCTAGCCATCCTCAAAACACAGACACGAGTGCCTTTCCGCAACAAGTTGTGCAAGATCTGGCTGAATTCGGATTATTGCCGCCATCATCTGTGGATGAAGTTAAAAAAAAATGGAAGACCGAGGTGAAAAAATACCACTCCGATAAATTCATTCAGAATCCTGAAAAATTGAAAGTATCTAAAGAGATTATGCAAATTTATAATGCTGCTTATGATAGACTGAAACAATATTATCAAACCATTTAAAAATCAAAGGCGAAAAATTGGATATTATACTTGGCACGGTCATAATTGGTGATTTTGAAATATGTCTTACGCCTATGAATTAAGGTATTGATCAATTATAAAATCACCAATTATGGCCTTCGCGAGTATATTCGAATATAGTTGTATACGTTTCAGTGTTCAGGTTTTTCTCATCTCGCTTCTGACACCATGATTTTTGAATAGGGTGCATAAAATTTAGGATTAGGACTTGACACCCTTTTTATACACTGATATAAACGCAGGATATTCGGTTGGTATAAATAACGGGCGGGTAGCTCAGTTGGGAGAGCATCGGCCTTACAAGCCGAGGGTCACAGGTTCAAGCCCTGTTCCGCCTACCAAATGTATAATAGTATTGTTTTTTCGGGGGTGTAGCTCAGTTTTGGTTAGAGCGCCGGCCTGTCAAGCCGGAGGTCGCGAGTTCAAGTCTCGTCACTCCCGCCATTATGTGGAAACAGAGAAAACGACTTCTTCCCAGATTTTTTTAAATCTTCGCCATCTTCAGTTGCTAACCTAACCATTTCTTGGTAATGATTTTTTACACAACCACTTAAATGTATTTCTGTGTTGCAAATTTCTTTAAACATGCTAATATGTTTGAAATTTGGATGTATCCTATTGTTAATGTACGATAACAATTTTCATGTTTCTATTTAGAAGCAGAAAATTTGGGATTCTGCTTAAGCAAGTATCATACGATAATAAGAGGATATGTGACCTATAATCCTATAGGCGTTCAGATATTAAAATTCAATGTATGCTGATTTGATTACGATTTTTTCGAAATGGAACAGTGTATGCTTTAGCTTGCAGGAATCAAAAGGAAAAATCGGAATAGCACATTTGTGCTTCTATATATACGAAATTGTACGATATCCTTCTGTTGTCCTTGTGAATTTAACTATCTGGAAGACTATATAAAAGCAAAAAGAGCTGCGATGATGAAAACCAAAACAAAATTTCAAGACAAATTACCGCTTATTATCATGTCAATAGTGCTGATTTTAGGATTAGCCTGTTTAACTGGCTGTTATAAAAAGAAGAAAATCAACACTGATCCGTATATTAACCGCGTATCGGATGACGTGCTATACCAGCCGACAGATGATAAAAGTAGTAAAGAAAAAAAGCAATCTGAACTGGGTCCGAATGAATTCACCACTGAAGAAATTACAGAACAATCTGAAGCATTGGCGAGTAATATGTCGGGTGTAGGAAAGGCCGGTGAAGGCGAACTCAGTCCTGAAATGAGAGCTATTGTGAATGAAGATATCCATTTTGAATACGATAGTTCCCGTTTAACGCCCGCCGCTGTTGAAATTCTAAATAATAAAGCGCAAGGGCTACGCAATTCCCCTGATTTTTCTGTTGTAATTGAGGGGTATACCGACAGTCGGGGAACAACCGAATACAATCTCGCCCTGGGTGAGCTCCGGGCTGAGAGCGTTAAAGCATTCCTGGTTGACGCAGGCGTACCTTCCGTACGTATGACGGCGATTAGCTATGGTGAAGAGAATCCGGTAGATCCGGCTGAAAACGAAGCCGCCTGGGCTAAAAACAGACGTGTCCATTTTGTCATCAAACAATAAGAAATGGTGACAAAAATAACTTACCCATCCTCAGAAGAGGAGTGCAAACCACAGTTTGCGTCACAGCATCGCAAACTGTG
>JAOZRC010000646.1 GCA_029940345.1 Desulfobacterales bacterium | reverse complement strand
TGTCCCGAACAGGCAATTGATTTTCCGATTCAAACCTGTGGTGAATGGTTCATTTCAGATACGCGGTTCGGGCCTATGGTGCATGCCCGCTTGGGTATTGCCGAAGAAAACTCCGGTAAACTTGTCACCGTCGTCAGGAAAGAGGCCGCCCAACTTGCCGCAAGTACGGATGCAGACTTGATCCTCACCGACGGCCCCCCCGGTATCGGCTGCCCGGTGATCGCCTCTGTTGGAGGCGCTTTCGCGGTGCTTATCGTTACAGAGCCGACCGTATCCGGTTTGCATGATATGGAACGCGTCGCCCAGCTCGCCGCCCATTTCAAAGTTCCCACTTGGATGTGCGTCAATAAATATGACTTGAATATGGAACAGACCCAGGCGATTGAAGAACTGTCGCAAAAACATGCAATTACGGTAATGGGAAGAGTTCCCTTTGATCCGAGCTTTACCAAAGCAATGATTCAAAGGCAGACTGTTTTAGAATATGATAACAAGGCCGCCGCCAGTATAGCGGTTGCCAAGGTCTGGAATAATATATTGAAAACCATGGCGAATGAAAACTGACCCGAAAACAATTAACTAAGGAGAATCAGATATTATGGAACAAGGAAGAATAGCAATTCCGTCAATGGCCCAGGGCGGGCTTGACGGTGAACGATCCGGCCATTTCGGTCATTGTGATGTTTTTACTTTAGTGGATGTGGAAGAAGGCGGAATCAAAGAAGTGACCACCGTGCCGAACCAAAGCCATGTACAGGGCGGATGTATGGTGCCTGTCAATCTTCTGGCCGGACATAAAGTGAACGCCCTGATCGTTGGTGGCATCGGTATGAGGCCGCTCATGGGTTTCCGCCAGGCAGGCATTGATGTTTATTACGACGCCGAACGTCCCCAGATCAAGCCGGTGGTGGAAGACCTGATTGCCGGTAAACTGCAACAAATTGGTGACGATCAGGTGTGTGGCGGAGGTGGAGGCCAATAAAAAAGGAGGGTATAATGAAAATTGCAATCACATCTCAGGGAACCGATCTGGATGCACAAGTCGATCCCCGTTTCGGACGGGCGGCCTATATCCTGATCGTTGATACGGAAACCCTTGATTTTGACGTTTTGGATAACGCCGCCAATGTGAATGCCTTCAAAGGAGCCGGTATTCAGGCAGCCAGCATGATCAGTGATAAGGGCGCAGCCATACTGCTCACCGGTTACTGCGGTCCCAATGCGTTCAAAACACTGGCAGCCGCCAAAATAAAAGTTGCCAGTGATGTTGCGGGTACGGTTCGCGAGGCCGTTCTGGCCTATAATGAAGGTAAGTTGACCATTGCCGCCGAACCCAATGTCGATGGGCATTGGTAGGTAGGCGCCAGGTTCTCAGACGGTGCGATGCGGCGTAAGCCGCATCTGTATAATTACGTTGACTTGTGGTGTTCGTGCAAATGAAAATTGAATTAAAGCTCAATCAACACTGTATTGAAACCGCGGCCAAAAAAGCGTACGAACATTCATTAAGCAAATGTTTAAAGAAAAATCACTGCGCTTCCGTTGAAGAGCTGATTTTGCTCGAAACGCGTATTGATGGTTTGAAATATTTTTTGGAACACGCTGATTTCAGGTTTCTGCGCAGCCAACACCCTGAATTAAATGGATTTAGCGTCGCTAATGTTATTTTGGTTATTCCGCATAACAAAGATGCAATTACCATCAGATGCGACACCCTGATAATTAATATTTTCTAATAATTCCAGTGGTCACAATTGATATAAAAAATTCCACAAACCAAATAACAAATTTCAAATAAATCACAATGACAAAATTTCGACCTGTGCGGTTGCTATCTGATGTAGGGTGGGCAACGTTTTTCCACTCACCTGATTTATAGCTGATACAAAGCTGAGGCGCTGAACATAGTTTGAAGCAATTAACTTTGCCCACCGTTTTTTAGCCGGATCGGTGGGCAAAGGATGTTTCCTTTAACAAAATCAGTCGCCAGGCCTAATTCATCTGCTTAAACCTGGTGAATGATAAAATGTTGCCCACCTAAATAAAAAGCAGCCGCACAGGTTGAAAAATTTCAAACGGTCTGATCTTACAATACATATCAATACAGTGGAAGTTTGGGTTGTTGGATATTGCTATTTGGAATTTATTCGAGATTTGTTGCTTGGAATTTGTAATTTCAGAAAAAAGGAGTACAAATATGCCGTTATATGATTATCATTGCCAGGAATGTGGCAAGCTTAGTGAAATTCTGCTGACCGGATCATCCGACGCGATTGAATGCAGGTATTGCGGAAGCAGCGACTTGCAAAAGGTGCTTTCCGCGCCATCTTCCATGTCCGGACTTGCAAAAAACAGTATGCCCGGACCGGGTGACACGGCCTGTTGCGGCTCTGCGCCCGGACAAGCCGCCGGCTGCGCCGGTCCCGGCAGTTGCTGTGGCAAATCGTTTTAATTATGATTTTAACTGACTCAACAGAAGGCCAAAAAAAACGACAATGAACAAAGAAGAGATTATAAATCCCGCCGGTGATGCGGGCATCCGGGATATGCTCGCCGGTTCCGGTTATTCAGACAAGGCGATTTCCTATTTTATTGAAAAAACCTACATGGGCGACCTGCCCCAGGCCGATCAGGAAACCGAAATGACCGGCACCTGCGGTGACACGATGAAAGTGTGTCTTAAAATCAATAAGAATATCATTGAGGACATCCGCTACCAGGTACTTGGATGTCCCGGCGCTGTGGCGTCAGCCATGGCCGCCGCCGAACTTGTCAAAGGCAAACCCCTAGAAGACGCCCGTGCTGTCAATGACAATGATATTTTCAACTTACTGGAAGAAATTCCCGACAAAAAACATCACTGCATCCAACTGGCAGTCAAAACCCTGCATAAAACGCTTGATGAATACCAAAACGCCAGAAGTTAATTCAAGGATAAAATGATGTGAAAATTTCCACTCGTTACGAGATATATCCTCGTAACGAGTTTTTTTATTATGCTATCTGCCCAATTTTTTCAATATCAGTAAGTCACTAAATTTAATAAATTTGATATGATTTACTTAGCAGATAAATTTGCTCTCCACTCCGAATATGCACCCTCATTGCAAGCTTCAGCTTGCCCCGCGCAACAAAAGAGTGTCAAGATTCCCCTTCAACAGTATATCTCCGTCCGATAACGTAGTGACATTGATTATCTGAACGTTAATAACACATCTACAAGGATTATCGATAAGCAAGGATTTCTGGGCAACCTTCATTTGACCGTTTACACTTTGTCCCGTTAGGGACAGAATATCTATAGAACAAAGGTTTATATATATGATAAGTCCCGTAGGGACGAAATAGAAAAAGTGCAAACTACTTTGATGCTATTTTGAAGTATTTCAACCAGTGCAATTAAAGTGATCTATTCCTCATAAGCTCCGTGAGAGCGGCATGTTTGTAGCACAATCAGCTTATATAACACCAGAGTCCCATCGGGCATACGCGTCAAGCTAAGGCAAGGTGTTTGAAACAGATTT
>JAOZRC010000645.1 GCA_029940345.1 Desulfobacterales bacterium | reverse complement strand
GTTTGAATTCATATATTTATCTCCAGAGTATTTAAAAAATGTCCTGTACAGTGATGATTAAGTTGATTTTTTTTTGACATATGGCATACACACCGGCAATTAAAACAAATGATAATATAACATCCAAAATGAAATTGAATTTTAAAAAACTTCTAAAAAGGGCCTTATAATAAAAAGCATTACCAAGGCTGACAATAGTAAATAGTATCTTCCGGAGTATTTTTCGATGAAAGTGTTAAATCGATGAATCATTTTTACCATCGTACTGTTTTTTTTCCGATTGTTTATTCCGGGCAAGATGGGCGGCGATCTGTTCGGCCTGATGAAAAATGGCCTTGTAAGTTGCGCAGTAGGGGTCTTTGGTGTGCAGCTTGCCATACGTCGTGTAGGCTCTGATCGGGCATCCGCCGTGGCATAAAGCCAGATAATCGCATTCCGGGCATTCTTCCTGCTGAATCAGCACTCCCGGGCGTTCCAGGAAGCGCCGGCGGATGGGGTTGGCCTGTAAAATATTATTCAAACTATCGCTTTTAAAAATATTGCCAAAATGAAATTGCGGATAGCTGGCAACCCAACAATCACACTGCGCAACATCACCCTGGGGATCGATGCAGACAAATTCACTGGCGCAGTTAGCATTCCAAATACAGGGCAGCACCGCGTCATCTGTGCGAAAATATTCGATCAATTCATCAAAAGGGCCGACGCGGACGCCGTGGTGATAGCCGCGCTCAATCCAGATAGCGGCCAACTCCGTTAGAAACCGGGTCAATTGCACCGTATTCAAAGGATAATCCGATTTAGACGCATCCGCAGGCCCGCCGGCAAAAGGAGTGTTGATCTGAAAATCGGTAATGTTAAGTTGTTCGGTGAAATAGGAATATAAGCTCTCAGCGCCGCGCCGCAACGTTTCCACATTAGGAAGGGCGATAACGCCGATATGGATTCCGGCCTCCTGCGCCTGGCGCACATTTCGAATCCAGATATCATTGAAATCAGCAGTGCTTCCGGTGGGCAATTTGCGATGCCGGTTAGGAAAATCCAGTGACGTTCCCACGCTGTTGTCAAACATCTCCGCCAAAATCGGGTTCCATTTAGCACTATAGCCGATCATATTGGATTGGATATAGTTTTGGACAGTTATATTGCGGCCATTAGCGGCACCATCAATAACATCCCGGGCACGCGCATACCATTGCGGGGACATCATCATCACTTCACCGCCCTGCCAGTGAATCGACAGCGCCTTGGCCTCGTTTTGTTCCAGGTAATCCAGAACTTTTGAAATCAGCGCGTTTAATTGATCAATAGTCAGATCGGCCCCTGTTTTTTTTTCAAAACAATAATCGCAAGCCGCGTTACAACGCAATGTGGGTAATAAAATCAGTGAAAAATGAGAGCCGCTCATAACGATCTTTTCTCCATCGCGTCTGCCGAAGCCACATAATCACGCTTTAGTTCAGCGGCGGTCTCTTGCAGCATTTTGAACAGCATTCTCACACCGTCACATCGGAACTCCCGGTTCGGCCATTTGAAATAGGCATCACAGTTTGCAAGAAACTCACAATTATTGCATTCCGGCGCTTCATCACGAAGACGTTTGATAAAGGTATCCTTAAAAGCGTTGAGGTCTTCTGGCAATTTGATGCCAGTGAACCTTGCGGAAATCGTCTCCTGTCCCTGATCGGTGATATAACGGTATTGAAGCGGGTTTTCTTCGCAAACGGTCCACATATTCAGAGGCTCATCATTGAAAATGGCAAAGAGCATGGTGTGAAAAAACTCGACCGGCTGCGAAACTGTCGATTGACGAAGGTAAAAATTTAAAACCTGCATCATTTCTTCGATCCGTTGCGGGCCAGGTTGCCCCGGAATCAGATTGACCGCAAAATTCAGGGCCGCCGCCAACTTAACTATTTTGATAAATCCGGGGATCACAGGCACGGAAATACGCACCGGATAAGTCTTAGCCCATTGAGTATAGGTATAAAGGCGCGGAAGGTCGCGCACCGGATCGGACACTACCAGGTCCAGGGGGGTGCCATACACCTGTGACTTCAGAAGCTCAGTGTCTTTTAAAGTGAGCAGTTGAATATAAACGATGTTCTTCAGATCTTCCGGTGTGAATGATTTATTTAATTCGGAAAGATCGTCAGTGCGTACAATCAAATTACGGCCTTTATACGTTTCAATCATAGGGGCCGGTATGTTATAGATAAGCGGAAGCATTTTTCCTTTAATTAAGCATAGTTAGAGTACTCAAAGTTATTGCGATCTTTCCCATTCACGACCTTTGACTAATTACAGCCGTACATCGGGTAGTCCCTACAAAACAGTGCAGGTATTAAAACAGCAAACCATGATTCCGTGTAACCAATTGATTTTATTGACCCGTACTATTTTACAGGGACTACCCCCATTCGTAAAACAATTTTCATTTGTTCCTCCTTACTTTTAAAATGTTTATGTGAGGAAACGTGAAAATTATCACTTATAGACTATTTAAGATTTTTAATAAAACAGTTTCAAGATGTCAATAAATATAATCAATCTATGCGGTTGCAATTTTCGTAGATTATTTGTTGAAGGATTGATCATCCGAAAGACTATGCTTGGAAATCATCGGCAATCAGACGTCTGGCCTGCCCGACAAGATAGAGCGGCAAAAAAATAAGCATGAAAGGAACTTTATCTTTGCCTGCTATGCTTGTTTCTTGCCGGGAACAAGATGGCGGCATGGCATTGAACCTGAGCGCGGCCGGGGCTTTTTTCTCCGCCACAAAAACTTGCAGCGATTTCAAGGTGCCGGTCTTGCCGGCCTTTACTTCAACCGGCACAACCTTGTCTTCGTATGCGACCAGGTAATCCACTTCGGCACTGGAACTTTTCTGTTCCCGGTTCCAATAAGAGCTGCGGTTTTTCATAGCCAGACCCGTCATATAAAAGATGCTGGCCAATAAATTGTTCAGCCAGTGCACCTTATACCTTATACCATATACCATTTGCGATAAACAATCGCCCATTAAGAAATAGCAACCTGTGCGGTTAAGAATTATTGATGAAAAAACGCCCTGAAAGGGCATGCTATTAAAGCCCAAGGCATCGCCCTGGGTACGGTTGTATGTAGACTAGTTCGCCCTGAAAGGGCGGGCTGGTGTGTGGAAGGCAGGGGTGACTGCCGCCAGTCCGCCCTTTCAGGGCTGATATCACAACCTATCCTGACCCAGGGCGATGCCCAGGGCTTTAATATTTCGCGCTTTCAGGGCTAACCGCACGGTCAAAAAATTGAATGGAAGTTTAATTATTTTAACACTGTACAGGACAAAAATATAAATCTCAGTAAAATTACTAAGTTAATTCAATATGTTAACGACTCATAAACTATCCGATGGTTTTATGGATATTTTGTTTACAAAATCAAATAGTTAACCTATAATATTTTAAAAAATTGTCCTGTACAGTGCTTAATCATTTAAAATTTGCGAAAATCAGCCCTCGCTCTCACACTTTTTCGCTTCGATCACGA
>JAOZRC010001024.1 GCA_029940345.1 Desulfobacterales bacterium | reverse complement strand
CAGCACTCCCCATGAAAGTGTAAACTACTTTTAAGCTATTATGAAGGATGCCGATCATCGCCCAAAAAAAACCACGTCTTTTTTTATGCCAAGATATCTTTCGGCGTATAACCCAAATTGAATTAATTTGACCTAACGTCTATTGGCGCGCATAAACTCAGCGACTGGCCAAGATAGGTAAAATAATCGCCGCAATAATTCCGACCACAGCGATACCGGAAATAACAACTCCCAACACCAATACCCACCGATTCACGCCGCCAATACGAGCCAACTCATTTGAAATATTAGCTGAAGGATCGAATGCGTGAAGTGCGTATATCTTTTTTTGGGCATGTTTAAAATAAAGGTAGTTTCCTGAAATTCCGAATAAAATAACAGAGATAAAGTTTAATCCCGGAACCCAGAGGGAAACAAACGCAATTAACGCCCAAAGATAAAGTTTACGGTAGAGAAACCACCAGAAATTTAAAAAAAACGCTGGCCAGTGCCAGGTTATGGCAAACCGTTCAATCCCTTCATAGTTGAATTTTTCAAATTTAGCCAGATATTTTGCCCTGTTTTTAACAATAACAGCGGCTAGGTCATCCGTTATGGAATCGCTTTCCGTCAACAGTGCGGCCGCTTCGGCACCATCGCTAAATTGTGCCGGTTCCGACTCCCGATCAGATTCTGGCTCCCGATCAGACTCCGGGACGAATTCATCAACAGGCACCTCATCAGAAGATTCTTCTTCCTCCTTAATCAGATCAAGGGAGAAAACGATGCGGCTGCCGCATTGGCGGCATTTGGCAACCGCATTGAAGCCAGGTTTAAGCTTTGGCAGCTTGCTTTTTGGAATATCATAGGTTGTATTGCATTCAGGACAATTGATTTCCATAACTTATTCCTTTTAATTATGCAGTTATATTGTATAATCAAGATTTCACTTTAAAAGCGAATAACCATTTTTAAGAGCCTGTTTGGAAAGTCGTGATCGAAGCGAAAAAGTGTGAGAACGAGGG
>JAOZRC010000074.1 GCA_029940345.1 Desulfobacterales bacterium | reverse complement strand
ACTTCTTTGGAGGCGGAAATGGCCGAGTCCTCCGAGACGAGCATGAGCTGGTGTCTGCCCGTGGGGCTGGTGGCACAGGCCAAAATGAGATAGATGAGAACCGTGCATAGCAAAAGTCTGGCTGATAATCTTTTCATGGTCCAAAAACTAAGGGTCGTATCGTTGACTGTCAAGTTCGGGTATGAGGTTTCATGGGGGCCATTGAAACTTCTGAAAAATACCTGCAAAATATTTCAGAACCCGTGATTACGATACCGTAAAGGTGGTAGAAAAAATAGCTGGCTGACGGGTTCGGATGATCAGGCATTGGACAAAATCATCATAAAATCGACCTGCATCAGCACTAAAACAGGTGAAGCCCCCCGCAGCAAGCTGCAGGGGGCTTCACAATTCACAATTCACAATTCCTTCTGCCTCCAAGTATATGACGGATACTTACAAGGGGTCCTGCCTGCAGACAAACCCGGCAATCCGTGTTTTCAATAATGCCTCAGCAGGCGGTATCTTTCCATGGGAGTCAACCCGTCTCCAGGACGCTGTTCAGTCGGTTGTGCAGATGGCTTTACTGTGGCGGGTTTTTGCTCGTGGGGCTTTATTTTTGCTTCCGGTTTCTTTTCTGGAACCGGGATTTCAATAAATTTTCCTTTCGGCTCGGTTGCATCCTCAAGGGTCCGGCTCGGTTCAATCATTGCGGATCGAGAGTCTGTCGGGAAAATAGCCAGACAGCTGAAAGCCATTAGGCAAAGGCAGGTCATTTTTAAGATTGGGATCATCGACCTCCTGTTTTCTAAAAAACGATGCACTAGCTGAGGGAAATTGATTGAGTTCGTTTGGTTCACGCTGTTCTATCTAAATCCTCCACGCAGCTTTTTTTTATCAATCTTTCCACTGCTTGATTTGGGGAAGGCATCTCTAAACTCGATGTATTTGGGGACCATAAAGGGCTCAAGGTTTGCTGTGCAGTATTTTAAAACCGCTTTGTCTGTTAGACGTTTTCCCTTTTTTAAAACAATATAAGCAGTTATCACCTGCCCGAATATTTTATCCGGAACACCGATCACGGCAGCCTCTGATACATCTTCCAGTTCAAATAATACATTTTCAATTTCTTTGGGGCTGACTCTTTCACCTTTCGTTTTAATCATGTCATCTTTGCGGCCGACAAAATACAGAAATCCTTCCTCATCTTTTCGGAATAAATCACCCGTATATAATAGCGTTTCGCTTCTGAACCTTCTTGGGCGAAAGGTTGTGGCCGTTTCTTCAGGCAGATTCCAATACCCCTGCATTACGTTGGAACCGCTGACCACCAACTCTCCGACTTCTCCTGGGCAGACTTCGTCGCCGTTGGCATCGACAATAAACACCTCGGTATTGGGGATCGCGAGTCCCACAGAGTCCGGCCGCGTTGATAGATATTCAGGAGGAAGATATGAAACCCGTTTGCATTCTGTTAAGCCATACATTGAAAAAATTTTTACGTGAGCGAACAACTTCTGCATTTTCCTTATATGCGATATTGGCAATGCAGCGGCCGTGTTTGAAATATACCGCAATGAACTGAAATCAAATTTGGACAAATTTTCCATCTGGAGCAAAATGGCCAGCATTGTTGGAACAATCGGAAAACCGGTAACACGCTCAAGCACAAGTCGTTCAACAACTCTATATGGATAAAGAAAGGAACTTTCCAGAACGAGGGTTCCACCAAGTAAAAATGTCATTAATACCTGGTATAGTCCATAATCAAAAGAAAGCGGCAACGCATTTAAAATGATATCGCTTTCAACATTTTCAAGATACGAGGTGACACTTTTTGCAACCGCGACAACATTATAGTGAGCAGAAACCACCCCTTTAGGCCTACCCGTTGAACCAGACGTGTATATGATAGTGGCGATGTTTACATCGATGGTCCGGGGAAATTTTTCATATTGAACAGGATATGGTTTTTCTAGCAAGGCAGACCATGAAAAGTTTTTAGGACGTTTTTTCGTTTCCTTATGTTGATTGGCGTCTGGGCACCATATTATACATTTAAGTTGATCAACGCCCTCCACCGCTTTATTCACAACACCGCCTTTGCGCTCATGGGTGACTATCGCACGTGCTCCTGAATCTTTAAGAATAAAATTCAGTTTGTTAGCCTTCATCGTAGCATTGAGCATAATGAACGTAGCGCCGGCTTTCAGTATCCCGAAAAGGGCAATGACCGCTTCCACCGAATTATCGAGAAA
The DNA here is from genome assembly GCA_029940345.1 of Desulfobacterales bacterium. Lineage (GTDB taxonomy): Bacteria > Desulfobacterota > Desulfobacteria > Desulfobacterales > JAUCGF01 > JAUCGF01. The sequence continues at coordinate 10,962 of JAOZRC010000074.1, read as the reverse complement.
AATTATAACCCTGTCCTGCCGCCTGACATCCATCTCAATCAGAGCTGATGCAAATTTATCGGCGGACTCATTCAGTCGGCGGTAGGCAATTTTTTGACCGGCGCAAATTAAGGCAATTTTGTCAGGTAATCGTGCTGCGGAATTTTCTAAAAAGTAATTAACTAGCACGGCGCTAAATTCCTTAAGGTTTAATTACAAATTCATTCGCTCCAATATCAAACGCAGCAGCCTGAGGGCGAATGGTATCCCAGTAATCAGTTTTAACCTCAGGGATATCAATACCGGCCTCTCTGCAAATCGACGAAGAGGACAATTCATAATTTTCGGCTTTAAAACCGATCCCTGCTATAAAGTCAGGATTTCCCCACACAGAGCCGAATCCTTGATTTGCCGCAGCCTGCCAGTCGCTGTAATCATAGCTTGTCCCGTTCCAGAGAAATACCCGGCCTCCGGTTGTTTGGTACCAACAGTTGTGGTCGAAAAGCGTATTGTTTGGATCCAGCATATTGAACAAGCTACCACGGTCTTGATATATAATGTTATTCCTAAATATGCTACCGGCATGGTTGCCCTTATCAACCCAAATTCCATGATACAGATTATTTACCAGAGTATTGTTGGCAACCAAATAATTCTTCAAGCCTGCCGCTGCATTGCCATTTTCGTCAAACCAGAAGCCAAACCCCTCATGACAACCGATGACGATATTGTTGATGATTATATTGTCGTGCAGGCCATTTGGGTTCCCGTAGCTGCCTTCCTCCGCATTTAGAATGCCCGAAGGACTGCTCTTGTCTAATGCCGGCTGTGGCGCTTTGCTTGTGACATAAATGAGGTTACCATCCACAATAATATTGGACCCATGATCAATATAGATATTGGCGCTCCAGTTGTCGTAGACTTTATTGCCGATAATTTCCAAGTTGATAGTACCCGCAAGATCCTTGCTGCCATTGGTCACAATACCTTCACCGTGGTTTCGATAGACCGTGTTCCCGGCAATCAGGCCGTTGCTGCCGGACACATAGCCTAGTGCACCCGGCCAGCCGGCACTCCTTCCCCCACGAGGCCAGTTCATGAGGCAATTTTCATTCACGCTACATCCGGTAATTTCTCCACTATCAACATTCACCATGATGACTCCATTCAAAACACATAATTTCGTCACACAATTTTTTACGCGAACATGATCTCCAAGGACCTCGATACCGTGACCAAAACTATGTCTTATTATAAAGCCGTCAAAATTGACATAGCGACCATTGATTTCCACCTGGGATGGCTCATTGAATCTGCTCCAACCATTGAATTTTTTGATAATTCCCACAGTATGGGCGGACGGTGAGCCGCCTCCTGGACACCAGACGTAAAGAATTTCTTCACTTTGATAAAAAGTTCCCGGCTGCATATTTTGACGGTCGCGTGCCTTTTTTATCAATGTATCGTCTACGACTACCGGATTGACGCTATACGACACTGTTGTACGGTACACCTGACCGGCATCCAAGATCCAGGTAAAAACTTGGGAGCCATCGATAACAGGCATTTCTCCCTTGTAGTTTTTGAAGAAGATCCTAAAATTTGCATTTCCGGATCTGCTAATGGTCAATCTCTCACGATAAACACCTCCTCGAACCAGAACCGAATCGCCGGGATTCACCAGAGAGGAAGCATGCTGAATGCTGCGAAAGGGAGTTGATATGGACAGTCCATTGCTGGCATCACTCCCATTGGTTGCGACATAATAGGTTGTTGCAAACCCAATATCATGTATAAACATCCATATCGATAAGGCCAAGATAATCTTTAGCTTCATGGAGGCGTCCTTAATTTTAAATGGTAAAGTGGATGGGATGGCCGAATTTTCAAAAATCAAATCACGACTTTCTAATGTTACGATGCTAACCCAAATCAGCATTTAAGACATGTCGAAGTCTCCGACTGTCAGCAAAAAATTTTTTGATATAACAGCCTCATGCGGCAGGGGATGAATAACAATGGACTGCTCTGTTTCAAAAGATCTGAAACCCAAACCTATCAGGTGATTTTGTATTTCAGTGCAGGCGTGCAATTTAAGGGAAAGCGCATCCGCCCCCTGTTCCAAACTAAATTTTAAGAAAGATTTCATTAATTCCTGAAAATACCTTTCAAAGTCAGATACAAACAAATCGTCTATAAAAAAAATATTATTCTTTTCAAAAAATATAATGTAACCAAGCACGCAATTATTGTTTTTGCTGCATAATGTGAACAACCGATATGACAGATAAGGATATTCGCAAAACCGCCAATTCATATATTTGCGCTCTCTTAAACCCACCAAGCCCAGCTTCCGGCTGCCGCTCAACCAGACCTTGTCTGTTTCATTGCCGAATTTTGTTTTACCGGAAAAAGTATTCCATCTTTTTTTTATATTCCGAATTTTCCATAAATTCGTTTCCGAACGAAAATATAGATCGATGCTGCGGGAAATAAACGGTCGACGATTACACCGAATTTCGGATTTCAAAGTTTTGTTCAAACGAAATACTTTGACAAAACGCTTCATTTTTCCGAATTTCTTAAAGCCGGCCCGCTGCAAAACGCTATCGGCACTAAGATTGGGTATCCCAATCAGAGTCTCGAAATTGTGAGATGAAATTACGGTGCGCAGCAGTTTCAAGACAGGTCCCAAGCTTCGATAGCACTTTTTGATTGCAAGATCCGCCATTATTCCAGCATTGACTTCTATTTGCCCAAGTCTGAATTTTCTTGGAAAAACAGCACAAACTCCAAAATAATTGTTTGCCCCAGTGTCTTTGATCAGCCAAACATGAGCCTTGCCGAATGGATTGTTCTCGTATGACCAATTTATGCGGCGAGCATCAAGCGCCGGAAGAGAATCATTCCAAATGTCAAGCAAAATTTCTTGTTTGAAATCGTTTTCAATTTTTTCAATCGCAAATTCCATCAAATATCTTCTTCGCTTAAAAAATTATACTCACTGACCTGGATAGAGTTAGGGTCCATGGTTCCAGCCCCCTGTGCAGCACAGCTGGCAAGCAAACCGTGAAATGGCTTTCCTATTTTGTCGGGGTCGTTCCATTCAACAAATTTTTTTGAAATAGCATGCTTTTTTGTTGCCGGCAGAAGAATATATTTGGCAGACCAATAATCCAGGGCAACCGGGTCTCGTGACGCAATAATCGCCCTCGCCCTGCTTCCCCTTTGCGGATCAGTTCTGTCCCCCCAACCAACCCATTCTGCCGTAATGATATTTAAATCCGCCTTACGAATAGTTTTCATGAATGTTCCAACGGCGCCGCCGATGTATTCACCAGTATCATTCCAGCCTATTTTTTCTAATGGATACTTGATAATTGCCGGCAACGCCGAAAAGCCGATATTATGAAAATTATGGAAACCTTTCGGCCTCAATCCCCTGTCGCCGCAGGTCATATCGACAATTCCCAAATAGTTTTTAATTGCAGCCGTCACGCCGGTCTGACCGTGGTGATTGACCGCTGAAAAATTGATAAATTTCAAAGGGATTTCTTGATATTTTTGCTTTTTCCATGGGCCATACTTAAAGTCAATGAGTAAGCCACTGAATTTGGAACGAAAAACAGGGTAGCTCATCATAGCTTTGCGCCCACTAGGAGCAACATAGACATTATCCGGGCACCATACATATCCTTCACCTTCCCATGGGCCATCGACGACACCGCCATTCTCCGCGCCGCCCCAGCTCGGATGCTTACTGGCACCACCATCATGCCAATGACATTTGGTCACATTAGGGTATCCAGCAGCGTTGAAATGCTCAATGAGCTCATTGAAATTGAAAGCACCGTTACGCTCTTTGGTTGTCCATGCCCTAGAATTATCAACGGGGAAATGATGATTTTCAGCTATTATTATCTCTCCTTTAAATTCGGGTATAGCCAAAACCAACTCTATAAATGCATGCATGGCGTCGGTATTGGTCATACCTTGATTCCACCACTGGCCATTGGGTTTAATAAGAACGATATCCTCAGGGCCTATTATTTTTTCAATATCACCGATCATTCCGATTACTTTTTTTAAGTTTTCAGCGGGCGATCCATTCCTGGATAAGAAAATATACGAACTGCACCGGTTAGCATTTTTAGTTTTCGCATTAATTTGCTCCTTTACTGATAGGCTGGGTCTAGAGGCCATAGCCTGCCTCAGTAGCCATCCAAATCTCAGAAAATAGATGGCGACTGCGCCAAAAGCGAATGCTTTTAAAAAAAACCGGCGTCCTGCTAACAACTTTAAATAATTCATTTTGAAATTAGATCTCGGCTTCGAGATAAAAGCGCTTTCAGGGGGTTAAAATCGAGAACAAATTGGATTATAGATTTTTATCCATTTCTCTATTTCCAGCTTACGGGAGCGGTTTTTTTCTTGACAACCGGAGGTCATATGGATGCAAGTTTTTGATGAATTTAAAAATAGATTTTGTTAATTTTAAGATGATAATTTTGGTATTAACTTCTCCATAAGAAGCGATAATGTATGCAATAGCCGATAAAAAGAGAACTGGCGGTAAAGGGTACAAAAAAAATGGTATCCCGATATCAATTTTTCCCATCTTTGCAATTATAGCAATCATCATATTCTCATGAATTAGGTAAAGCGGGTAGCTTATAAAACCAAAAAATACTATCAATTTTCTGCTCAGCAAATGTTGTATTTTTTTATTTATAACAGAAAAAGCGAAAAATGAAGAAATTGTAAATGCCACAGTTGCCCATTGCCAATTTAAGTCCTTTACGAAAATTGAGCTCGCTATTGAAATTCCAATTGCCAAATAAAGCCATTGAGATTTTTTGGTTTTATGAAAAACATAAAAAGATGCGCCTGAAGAAAACCAGCCAAAGTATTTAAATGATAGGGCGTTGAGAATTTTATGGGCTATGTGCAAATATTCATTAGTAAAATATTGAGACAAGTAATTAATTGATAGAGAAAATAGCCAAGCAATTAAAAGAGCTAATATTAATTTGTTGCGGCCTTTCCAGAAGTATATAAAGGCGGCAAACACATAGAATTTAACTTCAACATACAATGACCAAAAAGCTTCCTCGAGTCCATTTAAAGGAATACTTGAAATTATGCTAAACCACTTGGGTTCGATGAAAGTCAATCCGGGAATCAAGTCGATGTATCCAGGTAATCCAGCGGGGCGTTCAATAAAATAATTCGCAGTAAGAAAAATAAAAATGGAGCAGATTAACATTGCGGGAAACAGTCTTAGCCATCTTCTAAATATAAATTCATTGAATCCTGAACACTTTTCTAAGGTCATCAATATGACAAACCCGGATATTAGGAAAAATAATTGAACACCAAGCCCTCCGGTTTTAAGAATGAAAATATTTGAAAATTGATCCGCATAAGGAACAATTCCAGGCCAACGAACATAGGCATGAAAAGATATGACCATTAAGATGGCCAACCCTCTATGCCCGTCTAAATAGGTTATTCTATTTTTTTTATATGCAATTCCCATAGATAGTTTCGTTTTTTTATTCTCTTTTGGGGTCTGATTCACAACAGCGTTCTGCGCTAAAATAGGCAAAAGCATTTGGCGGATATTTTTTATTTATTGATTCAGGCAGGCACTATAAACAGCCATCGTGCGAAGAGCGATTTTTTTCCAGTTGTATTTTTCGTCCACCATTACAATCTGTTTCTTTTTATCATTTTCACTGAAAGGGCGGTCAATAAAATGAGAAAGTGCATAATATAAACTTTCCACATCGCCTGGTCGAAAATATCGGCTTTCATCAAGCCCGACATTTCGATTACCATGAATGTCACTTATAACGCATGAGAGTCCGAAACTCATTGCTTCGAGTAAAACTAACGGCAACCCTTCGTAAAATGAAGGCAATACAAATATCTTTGCATGGCTGTACAAATCATTCAATATTGCTTTGTTTATAAACCCGGTTAATACAATATTAGGGTATTTCTTGGCCATCTTTTTAATCTTTTTGCTGTATTCGCTTTCATGATCGGCATCGCCGGCGATGACTAATTTCAGGTCATCTCTTTCTAATCTGATAAATGCATCGATAAGATATTCAAATGCTTTTTCAGGAACAAATCTTCCTACACTAATAATAAAGTTTCCGGATTCCAGCCCGTATTTTTTTAAATTGCGGCTCGATTTTGAACGCTCCCGAATAATTACTCCATTGGGAATTAGAATAGTTTTTATGCCATAATTTTTTTCCATTAAATTTTTTATGTATTCTGAGATGACGATAATACTATCGGCATATTTGCCCGAGTTTCTTTCTCCAATTTTTAATGCTTTTTTGGCGCATGGCCCCCACTTTTTTCTTTGATAATCCGGTCCATGGTGAGTAACAACGACTTTAAATCCAAAGAGTTTTGCTAAGGGAACGAACAAAGATGGTCCAATGGCATGAAAGTGGATGATGTCAGGGTTAAGTTTTTTACATACTAAAATCGACCATAAAGTATGAAAGGCTGTTTCTATATTTTTTTGTTTGATCGTATTCACATGAACTAGTTTGATCTCTTTATAATGCTGTATTTTGATATTAGCATAAGGTTTACGGGTTACTAAATATATTTCACAGCCCATTTTAGCCAAATTACTGTAAAGATGCTCGCAATGCTCTTCAACGCCACCGGGGATTCCAGGTATACCTCTTGTCCCCAATACTAATATTTTCATTGTCATCCTTTTTGCTGCCTATTTAGCAAAGAGTTTTTAATTTTTTCCAAATAATCTGATAAATCCAAAAATTCCTGTGATTTGTGCACACAGCACATTAATGGATGCATCATCCTGAATTCCAAGAGCTTTAAGCTTGTACAAATCATGCGCTTTTCTTATTTTATTCCAGCCAATATCACAGGACCTAGCGGAAATATATCCTGCTTTGGCGACTGTACTAATAATGCTTTTTGAGTAGTTGCCATTAGGGTAGCTAAAATGACAAATTTTCTTTGAAAGAATTTTTTCTAATACATTTTTAGATTTTACAATTTCTTCTATTATATTTTCCGGGCTTTCATTAGTCAAAATTGGGTGAAACATTGTATGAGACTGTATGTCTGCGTATTTATCAAGTTCAATTAATTCATCAACACTTAATGCTGTTCGAGGTGAATAAGAAGTGTTTTCAGAATAGTTAAAATGTTTCTTTAAAAACGCATTTCTTTTTTTTCTTTCCATTTTTTCTAGTATTACAAATTTATTTTCTGCTATATCGAACCAAAATTTACAATTTGTTCCCACAATTGCACCACACACATAAATGGTTGGGGAAATGCAGTGTTTTTTAATAATTGGTAGTAGAGAGTAATTTTCTTTATATCCGTCATCAATTGTTAAAATCAGCGTGTATGCAGGAATATTTTTGTTATGCAAAATATTTTCGATATAGTTTTTTAGGCTTATAATATTAAAATGCTTTAAATAGAAATTAATATGTTTTTCAAAATATTCATATTTTGGGTTGTGATAGATAACTATGGTAGCTCTGTTTTTTAATACAAGTTTTTTAAATAGAAAAAATAGACCACCATATCTGATTATAGCACCAGCAAAATACTTTATTTTTTTTTTATATTTAAACCTGTCAACCATTGGATGCCAAAACTCTTCTGTAAACTTTCATAAGCTCATTAAAGTAGTTCGTCTGGTTATTGTTTTCCTCAACCAGCAATCTGCCTTTCTTTCCCATAGAAACAGCTAGATCTTTATTGCGAATCAGGGCATCAATTTTTTCTGCTAAATCCCGTCTATTTCCAGGCTCAAATAAAAAACCGCACCCATGGCCTAATATTTCCGGAATGCCTCCAATACGAGACCCAATTACAGGTTTTCCGAGAGCGAGAGATTCTATTATGCTCAAAGGGTTATTTTCATAGATTTCTGACGGTACAACACTAAACAGGCATTTTCGTATTTCTTCTTTAAGCGGTTTTTCTTCTAAGAATCCTAGTAGTTTTATATTTTTTATATTTTCTTTTCTTATTGTATATCTAATTTTTTCAAATAATGGCCCTTGCCCTATTAGCTTCAGCTCGATGTTTTGCATCTTCTTGACGACATCCAATAGTGTTAATATTCCTTTCGATTTATCCAATCTGCCAAAATAGATAATAGAATTTCCATTATAATTATAATTGGGAGAAAAATTTTCAAGTTGAACAAAGTTTGGAATAACATATATGGAATTGCTGCGAAATCCCATAAATGTGACTTTTTCTTTGATAAAAAAGCTCGGGGCAATAAAGGCATCTATTTTTTTATAAATTTTCAATATCTTATGATGTAAATACATTTCACAGGTTGCCAAAAGACTTTTTGCCTTAGACTTTTTAAAACAAGCAGTCAAATAGCAATGAAAGAATTTATTATTTCTACATAATTCGCAAATTTTGCCTTTATTTATCATAGAGTACGATGGGCAAACTAACTTTAAATCGTGAATTGTCATTACAATCGGGATGTTATATGATTTGATCGCATCGATGATTGATGGAGATAGCTGATGATATATATTATTTAAATGGACAAGATCAGGTTTACTTTTTAATAATTTTGATATATTTTTTTTGGCCTCGAAGGAATATAAAAGCCTTGATGATGCCCTGAAGATGTTATTAACCGAATGATCATCATAGTTGATATTGCTGACGAAAAATTTTTCATATTCAGTGGGTCTGTTTTTTTTATCCTGCATAGAAAAATATTGTACCTCGATATTATAGCATTTTAGTAATTCAATTAATCTAAAAAAATAGGTTTCAGCTCCCCCTTTCTTATAAAAGAATTTATTAACGATTAAAATTTTCATCTTTTTTAAATTATAGGAATACCAATCTATTCCAAGTACAGATCAATTATGTATGAATAAATATAAAGTAAATGAAACAACTTGCTGGCGCAAGTTTCAAAAAGCACGGTATTTAAAGGCAAGGTGGATTGTGCCTGCATTTTTAATCGAAATGCTAGCCAGGAAGATAAACAACCATATTGAGTAGGAAAAAAAGATCAAATTGTCAGAAAGAGAAAATGAAACGATGATTAAATAAATCAATGCACCATATCTATTGCTGCTGGTCATCAGAAGGTTAAACATAAAGCACATTAATGCTAAATAGATACATAAACCGATAACACCTAGATCATAAAATATTCTTAAATAATCATTATGCGGAGACCGACTTTCAAGATCGAGGCCTTTGATTTCTGCGGAACCGATTCCATGCCCGAACAAAAAGATAAAAGGCTCATTAAATTCTATGAAATTTTTCCAATAATGTACGCGCCATTCGAATGAAGCGAGATTAAATCTGCTCTGATAATCTTCGTATTCTTTTGTTTCAAGATTAGTTAAGATTAATGAAGTATAAATAGTGAGAATTAATGAAATCGATATTAAAATATCAATCCATTTTAGCTTTTTATTTTTTAATAGTTTGTAAATTGGGATGAACAAAGAGGCCAAAATCAGAAAAGGCGATCTGGTACCTGAAAAAGCACAAACAACTATGGTGGTAATTAACCATAAATATTTCTTTTTTTCTAAAAAATATATACTAAACGGCAGGACTATAATTACGAATGAATTGGGATGATTAAAAATACTATGTACAGGGCGCAAATCGTAAAATGCTTCCAAATTAACAACGCTGCTCGGGAAAAAATGAAAAAGATTTAAGACTAATTGAAATAATCCAATTAGTATGCAAAGTTGAATAATCAGGACAATAAGTTTTTGTATGCTGTTCGATAGTTGTTCGTTCTGTTCGCACAATTTATTTGTAGTAAGGAAAAGTGCCCAAACAATAAATTCAGAAAGAAAGCTTTTAAAGGAGATAAGTTCGAAATAATCGGTTCTAAATGATATATAAATTATATACAAAATAACAGGAAAATACCTTTTTAAATTATGGAGTTCTCCCTTGTTTTGCAACGCGAAAAATGGCCATAATATCATGAATATCAAGAAAATTCCAGATACTCCCCAAACGAAATTAGAGCGATGATAAAAGTTGGTATTACTTATTTCTGAAATAAATCTGCTTATAATAATAAAAAGAAGTATGGCCTTTGGTAATAATTCGGTTTTACTGGTATGCATATTTTAAAGGGATATATACTTATAAATGAAAAATAAATAAACTATGCTTTTTTTTCGAAAGGAATTTTTTTTATAAAAAAGAATTCTAAGACTTCGCCTATGGAAGTTCTAAAAATATAAAAAGCAAAAATTGTTTGGACAGCTATCGCAATAGTGATCGTAAAGGCGGCGCCAATCATTTGAAATTTATTGATCATAAAATTCAGCAAAGTTATAGCAGTTATCAATTTCGATAGTTCAATGAGAAACAATATTTTCGTTTTTCCATAGGCAAGCAAAATAAATGAAAATGGAGTATAAATTGCATTAATAAAAGATCCTAACAGCAATATACGTAAAATATTTGATGCCGCCGAATATTCAGAACCGTACAAAACATTAATTGCGACATGCGCGAATAAAAAATAGAAAATGATAAAGAGTTCTATTAAAAGAATTGTAAACCCGGATTCTTTTATATATTTTATCATATTTGCTTTCGATTTTATTGCATTACCGGATTTAGGAAGACAAGTTCCGGCTAAAGCTCCAGTAGCAACAGCTACAATCATATTGAGTTGCGCGGCAGAAGCATAAAGACCTACCATATCGAAATCAACATATCTCGTCAGATAAATAATATCTATTCTAATAAAGAAATGAAAAACAATTGAACATCCGATCATCCACTTTCCGTAGCGAAAAATCGTATCAATTTTTGATCTATTGATTACAAAAATATTTCCGGCTTTTATAGAAAGCGCTATAATGCTGCTTAACCCTAATATTATCGACACTAGAAGATAAATAGTGGTAATGCTTTCTAAATTTATTGGAATGT
>JAOZRC010000644.1 GCA_029940345.1 Desulfobacterales bacterium | reverse complement strand
ATATTCTGTTATGTTGCTACAAATATGCCGTCCCGATGGGACTCTGACGGTATTTTGGCCAATTGTGCTACAAACATGCCGCTCCCACGGAGCTTTTAAGGAATATTTCATTTTAATTGCACAGATCGAAAAATTTCGACCTGTGCGATTGCGATCTGATGTAGGGTGGGCAACGTTTTTATGCTCACCTGATTTATAGCTGATACATAAGGTGTATCGCCGGATATAGTTTAAAGCGATTAACTTTGCCCACCGTTTTTAGCCTAATCGGTGGGCATCGCCGACAAAGATAGGCGCTGTATACAAGATCAGTTTCCGGCGATGCCCACCCTACGGAAAGTTTAACCGCACAGATCGAAAAATTTTATCATGATTTTTAAATAGGATACAATTGACCGATGATTTATTTTTTAACCCCTGATGGAGAAAATAAGTATGGAAAATTTTAATACGCCGCAATTCCGCGCAAACTTTTCAATACCGGCGGATCTGTTCGAAGAATTCAAGGAGAATTTATCCGCCGAAGGCATTAAGTTTTCTAATATTTTTAGCCAGTTTATGTTTAATTATATTAACTACCTGGATAAAAGCTTCATTAAGAACAAAGGCCTTCTTAAAGGAAAAAATATTCCCTTTATATTGCCCGTTTCAGAAGAATTATGCCAAAAATTCAGGGCCAAAGCCGAACGGGAAAAAGTCCCGTCACCCCTGGTTATTGCCCAATTCATGCGAAATTATGTTGATTTCATTAACAAGAACGCCAAGAAAGACCGACAGACATGATGAACCCTTTAACCCAAAAAGCGGTGTACAAGGCCATTGCCTTTCTGAACAACGAACTGCGCCAGGTGCTGGAACTCAAATACGGCATTGGAGGAAAACCTTGCTATACCAATAAAAAAACGGGCCAATTGATCGGTAAATCCGCCAGGCATGTCGATGTGGCTGAAAATAAAGCCATCCGCCAACTCCGCCGGCCGGACATCGCCAAACCGTTGATCAATGCCTTAAAAAACGAAGATGAGCTGATCTGGAAAACGATCTCGGAGCCTGTAGCCGCTTGCGGCAGGCTGGTTTTAAAAAGAGAATCTTACGAAACGCTGTTCGAAAAACTTCCGGGCGAAATCCTCATGCTTATCAGGATGGCATACCAACATTTCTACGCCTGGTTGGAATACAACACCGTCGATGCACCCGCAGCCTGCTTCAGGAGCACCTATACCGGCGATGAGGTTTTGGGCCAATTAAACGGGTTTTCAGAAATTATCGAGCAAAACAGCCCGCCCATACGGATCGAACACTTTATGCAGCAGCTTAACGTTGACCCGGATTTTCTCAGATTTCTCCTTGCTTTGCACGGACGTAATTTCAAGTTTTACGATGAATATATCGCCGAGCAACCCATCTCTTCCCAAGTGTTAAGGGCGATCCGCATCCATCTGATGATGTCATCTGAATTTCAAACCGAAACACGACCATTGGACAGGATAATTGAAGCCTTCAATTCAATCTACTCAGACGACCGTCTGATAACCGCAACCGCCAGTGCATTGCTTAACAGCCGACCACACCTGTTCAATGATTCCGGGGATGGGAACTGGTCCGTAAATAAAAATTTAGCTCAAAGCATACTAATGCTGAAGGCGCCTGATAATGACATTTCCCATGAATTTGCCGAAGAAAAACCGGACTGCTATTTCGAGCGCCCCTGGTCTGAGATGACGGCCGGCGATATCATTATGGAAATCGTTCAGGCGCAAAAAATCTGCCGTCGACCTGATTTGGTAGCACATTTCCTGGAAAGAACCCAAGGGCGTTATCTGGAAGTCAGCATCCTTCCCGTAATTAAGTCAAAAAAGGAATTGATCAATGTCGCTCCGTCTGTTTGTGGCTGGGCCGCGAGTTTCCGGGACATTGATCCCGTATTGGCGCATTCGGATGAGTTGTTGAACACCATGGATTGCCGCCAATATATCCTGGCACGCTATGCGGGCGAACCCATGAACATCTTTCCGCTATGGACCCCGGCCATGGAGCGGAAATGGTGTCTTTGGGCGCAAAATGATAAAGACCCCCAATTGTACCAGTCCTTGTTATACATTGCAGACCCTGATCTTTGGCCGGCGCCGGATACTGAAAAAGAGATATGGAAAGAAAAGAAAAGGTGGGATGGGTGCTATTATTTTAAATCACCGCTTACGTTTCCGGACTGGCGAAAACTTCCGGCGCTTCAAGATCTGTTTGCTGTTGCAACCCGGGTGAAAGCGCATGGGTGCATCAACGGGATGCGAATCAACCATCTTCTCAACCAGATGATGCACACTCAAGGAGCAGCGCCCATTCTGCTGGGATTAATTGCCCTGAATGTTATTTTGCCGGCGGGAGATTGGCAGCAAATGCATGCCAGTGGCCCCGCGCTTCATGATTTTTTAGACCTGCTTGAAGGTGAAATAAAAGGCAAAGGTTTCCTGCACTGGGACGATGACGCCGGGAATTATTTGCGGGATTATATACGCGATTACATAAGAGAACAACGATCAGACAAGGAGTGGGGATGGGTTTCCAAGCAAGATCGCAAGATATTGACAGACCTCGTAAAACCGGGACTGATCCGGCATAATATCGCTGATTGCAAAGCACTGGAAAAAAATGAGCGGCACCCCGGTGAAATTTCGAAAAACAAACCATCCGAGCAGCTCACTCTTTTTTAAAAGGGGACACAGGGTGCCGACTTTCACACTTCTGAACGTATTGACATGCATCATTTAAAATTATTGTGAAAGTGGTGCAACAGGATTTACTCTTGGAGGAATTGGAGGACTTGCTCCTGCATTCATTGACATTTCATGTGGCGCGGTCATTGGTACTCTTTGGTCTGTCGATGATAATGATGCTTTAGAGGTTGCAAAAACCTTCTATTATAGGGTTTCCCACTCAAGTGAACCTATTTCTATTGCATCTGTATTGAAGGAAATACGCCAAAAATTCTCTGATGAGAAAAAGGACACGTTCTTGGCCTATACCTTCTTTGGTGATCCACATGCAATCCTTTCTTTTGAAAATAGAACTCTGGAAAGGAGACCAAAAAGAAGAGGACCTTCAGCAAGTTAATAAAATCCATAACCGGGTAGTTGATTGACTCTATAGCTGAAAAACCGAACAATGCGATATGCGCAGCACCCACATGCGTTTACGGGACATGAGCAGGGAATTTTTCGGGTTGAATTGAGCCCGGGCGTAGGGCAGGCAGCGATCGTCAGTGCGGATGCCACGCTTCGTTTTTGGGATTTGGCAACCAAAACCGAGCTGTTTTCAATTCGCCTACCGTCATGGATACAGCCTGGCCCATGTCTATGGGACCTCTCCTTCCGCTGCACCCCTGACGGCGATGCCTGGCTGGCGGTTCCGCTGACGCGCGGCAAGCTGGCAGTGTATAAAATGGAAGGGGTGTACCGGTAGTTTGAACGTATCCTATTCAAAAATTGTGGTTGACGCCGGACTAAATCCTTTTCTTATGAATCCCTATTCTTATA
>JAOZRC010000643.1 GCA_029940345.1 Desulfobacterales bacterium | reverse complement strand
CATTATTCGGTTTAATTTCTTTATCTTGTTTCAGGCTCTGACAAGCACTTTTGCAAACAGATGAAACCCTTTCATTTGGGAAGCAACTGTGAGGTGCGTAAATTTTTAATGATCACTTTGCTGACCGATTCAACCAACGCATTTATCGACGCGGGATCAAAGGTTTCAGATGCGGCGGACCAGATTAATTGCGATGTACGGGTGTCGTAAAGATTGCTTTCAATCTGAAAAAACGGATGTTCGGTATAATATCCCGGTTCATACATAAAGTGTGAGCTGAGGGGATAGGGTCTGTAATGTAAGTCACAATAAGCCATAGACATAAAATAGGGGCGCGGCGGATGATAGACAGTTTTTTTGACAACACCGACAAGATGTACAACCAACACCGCATCGGTTTGCCTTTTTTGCGCTTCGGCTATCAGCTCAGGATGCATTTCCCCAGGAATATCCGGCTTAACATCAATTGTCATACGTGTACCGGCAAAGGCTTCAATACTGTTTTGAGAAAACTGCCGCACAAAAGCGTCTTCCAAAAGGCGGCTGTCTCTTTGGTTTTGGGCGGTTCCTTTAACCAAAATTTTTTTTAAAGCTCCGACAGTGTAAGCATCATCCTTCCATACGGCTGTCAATTGGGTGGCGGAGCAGGAACTCATTACAAGTGCCATAAGGATAGAAAAAATTATTTTAAACGAATGAATATAATTTATCATAAATTTCCTCCCAGTCGGAGCAGTCCACCGTATGTCTTTGTCAGAATTGTTTGAAATAGTCTTGAAATTTTCCGGTTTGAGCGTATAATCAGCGTTCCTGAGATCGTCAATTTTTTTCGACAACACTGATGTATATAATTTTTATAAAGCAGAAGCCAATGCAAAATCAAGGTTTAAAATTTGTTTTACTATATTTAATAGGATAGTTTAGTAACGGTGATAAAATAACGTTCCCATTTTGCCTTATCGCTACATGGATTGAGGATAATCAAAGAGATGCGAAGTTTGAAAGGGCGTAAGATGGTTTTTAAGAAAGAACGAAGAATGGTCGTCACTCGTTTTATCAATTGGGCGGTCGGTTTTTGGATGGTGTCAGCCTGGCCCTTGAGATGGGCGCTTGCGAAAGACAATAAACAATACCAAGGAGCTGTTATGAAACTACCACCGGTAAAAATGGAAGGAACGGTCGCAGTGGAACAGGCAATCAAACAAAGAAGAACCGACCGCTCGTTTATGCCGCGGATGTTGCATTTAGATCAGGTGGCCAAGCTGCTATGGTCTGCCCAGGGTGTTACGGACAGCAGCGGATTCAAACGGGCCGCCCCTTCGGCCGGCGCCTTGTATCCCATGGATATATATACGGTTGTTGGGCAAGACAGTGTGGAGCAAATAAAAGCCGGTGTTTATCACTACGAACCTGAAAAACACACGTTATCACGAGTGACAACACAAGACCGGAGAGATGGCGTCGCCAAGGCTGCCCTTTCACAAATGTGGATGGCCAAAGCGCCGCTTAACCTTGTAATTACCGCTGAGTACAGCCGCGTTGCCGGTAAATACGGAAATCGCGGTCTTCGCTATGCAATGATCGAAGCGGGTCATATTGGCCAAAACCTGTTTCTACAGGCCGAAGCGCTGGGGCTCAAGGCCGGAATTGTCGGAGCGTTTCACGATAAAGAGTTGATTGATGTTATGAAGACACCACGCTCACACGAGCCTTTGCTGATCATGCCTGTGGGCTATGCCGCATAAGCCGGGACACTTTCAAATATAGATGTTCAGATAACCACCCGATTTGATATTTGAGGCACTGTGTTATCGGTCGGATATATTCTATGGTGTAGGCTGATCTTATCTTTTAGCCTCCCTCTAACCTCGTAAAATCAATTGCTTTAAAGTCTATATATGTCAGAACTATGTAAACAAAACATTTTGACATATCAAATGGTATTGAATATTATGGATAAAAATTTGGAAATTGGCAAGCCGCATAAAACGGTTGTGTCAGGAAATAATTAATCGAAAGGAGATAACCATGATTGAGGATATTGTAAAAAAAATCGTTTGGCTCGGACATGATGCTTTCAGAATTGATGCGGATAAGATTATTTATATTGATCCATTTGAAATTGCGGCAGGACCGCCAGCCGATCTGCTTTTTATTACCCATGACCACTATGACCATTGTTCCACGGAAGATATTGCCAAAATTCAGGGTGAAAAAAGCATCATTTTCACCGAGAAAAATTCGGCGGAAAAACTCAGTGGTGATGTCAGAATAATGAAGCCGGGAGAGGTTTTAACAGTTGACAGCATTAAAATTGAAACAGTGCCTTCGTATAATACCGATAAAGAATTTCATCCCAAAGAAAACGGTTGGCTGGGATTCATTATTGAAATTCAGGGGGTGCGGATTTATCACGCCGGTGACGCCGATTTCATACCGGAAATGAAAGATTTGAGCGTTGATATCGCCTTGCTGCCGGTTTCAGGCACTTATGTAATGACCGCCGTCCAGGCGGCCGAAGCGGCTCTGGCAATTAACCCCAAACTGGCCATTCCCATGCACTATGGCGCCATTGTTGGCAGTGAGCAAGATGCGCTTGATTTCAAACAGGCGTTAGAAGGTAAGGTTGATGTATTGATTTTACCTAAAGGGTAGCATTTATCGGCATCCTTCAAAATAGCCTGAAAGCAGTTTACACTTTTTCACGGAGTGCCAAACTTCAGTTTGGTGGTCGATAAATGGCTGTATAGGTTACCGCCAAACTGAAGTTTGGCACTCCGACTATAAAGTGTAAACCGACTGATGAAGGATGCCGATTTATCGGATTGTTTTCAGAAATCAGGGAATGCGATACAATTGATAAAATATTTCACCAACCGCGAGCTATCCCAAAAACTGGAAATCAAACTGGCCAAGTGGAAACGCTGGTCGCGTGAATTTCTGCCGCCGGACCCGCTTGGCGGCTTACAGTCCGGCTATGCGAGGCATTATCATCCGGATGAAGCGTTTCGTGTTTATTTGGGCGGATGTCTCGTTGCCGACCTGAAATTTTCAATTCCGGAGGCCAAACGCATTCTGAGCGATTTGGAAACATGGCTTGAAAAACAGGGCTTTCGCTTCAATGCCGAACCGCCGGAAAAGCAAAATGCACCTGAACCGGCCAAGCACTATCTGATTCGGGTATTGCGTAACAAAGAGCAGGGGTTTTGGTATGAAATACGGGGAATTGTTGCCAATAAAAAACAGGTATACCATGATGTAGAGCTAAAAGCGGAATTGTATGAAAAAACAGTTATTGATCATTTGGGTGTTCAACAAGACAACCGTGACGTAAATTACTATAAAGCATTCAATATCACTCATCTATCAATTACTTTCCTAAAGCATCTGGATATATCTCCGACGCATTATCACGCGTTATCAGATGTCATAACTTAGGGATGTGTGTAAATCCCGACTGTCGGTCAAAGGTCTGATGTAAGCTGGGCTGAGGAACGAAACCCAGCTTAAAAAAGCCTTATCTTTATTAAAAATGCTGG
>JAOZRC010000642.1 GCA_029940345.1 Desulfobacterales bacterium | reverse complement strand
CTGATTCTAACGGATTTTGTTGAAATCAGTTATTTCATAACAGATACATTCGGTTTAGAGGGTAAATGCCGTGAAACGGCATAGTGATATAGCTTGGGGTTTTAACCCCTGGTTTCCGGGAGTTAAAGATGTGCGCCCTGAAAGGGCGCGGTTATTTCTAAGGAGTCCGTTTATCTGTTTACCGCGCCCTTTCAGGGCGCATTTTGCTGTCTGCCCGTCATGGGGTTGAAACCCCATGCTTTATTACCATGCCGCTTTGCGGCAAAGCAGAATCGAATATTGGTATCAACAAAATCCGTTAGAATCAGGAAATTTAGTCGGTATTAATAATCAATCAGGTTTGCCGCACGCTTATTTTTTTTGTCCGACAAGTCGCAACGCGCGATCATAGATTTCCTTGCGTTTACGACGCAAGGCTTTGGTCATCGCAACACCGGTGCGGTTTTCACCAATCTGGCGGGTGAAGTCGGGCCCCATGATCTGGCGATCGGTTTTGGTTCGTTGAACGCCATTTTTAATTGCAGCGCAAATTGTCAGATGATCGGGATCATAATCAGGATCAAAATGGGGATGGCCCGGATTCGTCAGGCCATCATATAAAATTCGCTTTTCCGTCCGATAACCCGGAGGCGGCGTTTCACCATCGCACCCTAGCATAAACATAGCGGTGTCCGGATTAAAAAACCAGCAGATCGGTCCGGGAATTGACTGTTTCATCTTATCGTTCAGGCATATTTTCATGGTTTCAACACACTTATTATCCTTGCACTCCGGATCATCATGAAAATAGCATGCTTTATAAGCGGTTTCCAGGGCGCGCCGAGGTCCCAAAAAAGCGCTGCCCGCGCCATACAACGTGCGTTCTTCGGAAAGACCGAACTGTTTGCGCATCACTTCCGCGCGCAACACATCCTTAGGATTGTAACCATCTTCAAAAACCACATTGATTTTTTTACCTTCATCCTGCAATACGGTCAAGTCGTGCATCCCTAATTTTAAGGTGTCCCCGCTGTCAGGACGTTCGGCAAACGGATGGGCATAGCCTTCTTTCAAAAGCTCTTGTAAGCGCTGAAAACCATGCTCATGATCATACACATCCAGCAAAACCGTGCAATAAGGGCCCAACGGCGAACTTAACAATACCTTCAAAGCATCTTTTAAGGTGTCATATTGCTGATAATAACAATGACCGGTGGTTCCCGAAGATTTAAAAGGCGCGCCATTGATAAAAGCGCCCAGATCATTGGATGTGGAAATAATGCCGCCGCCGATCAGAATTGCCAGTAACGCATCATCACTTTCCTCACGATTGTGCAGCGCTCGAAACATCACTTCGATAAAGCGCCAGGGGTCTCCCAAAATTTCGGCAAATTGAGCGGCAATCGTGGCCACATGGCATAAATGGCCGATCTGGATATACAAAGGTTCATTTAACCAAACCGCCGGCGTTTCGCCGTAAATTTCCGCCAAAGGAAAAGGCACGCCGGTAAAGGTGGCACCTTCACCCACATAAGAGATTTTGACAGGAAGGTAGCCATCATAATCATCGACAACATGCAGCCAGTAATTTTTATCGAATTGGCGCGGGAAATCATTATGCTTGCCTGAAAAGAAATCGGCCGTGAGCAGCACTTCTTCTCGCGTGATCTTGTGGCTTAAAAATTCAAGCCATTTCCAAAAACCGCAGGCAACGGTGAAGCCGCCGATCTGTTTACGAACAATCACATGTTGGGCGGCGTATTTTTTCCCGGGTAAACACGCCATAAAATGTTCATAGTTGTCGCTTAACACTAACGGCAGGTTGACGCCAATCAGTTTGCGCAGCCATTGATCCAACTCCAGGAAGTCTGTGTACGTTTGAGGCATTTGCTTGATGCCTTCCAAATCCAACAGCGTTTTGATGCGCGCGCTTATTTTTTTACCGTATTGAAAGTAACTTTTCATGATTCCTCCTTTGGTGTCAAGCGTCAGATTTCAGGGACCGATATCTGACAGTCTTGATTTACATCCAAGCAAGCATAAGAAATTATCTGGTCTTTAAAAGTGACGAACCGTTTTAAATAGGCTCAAAATAGGGTAATTGAATGCTGGTATGTTTTTCAGCGATATCATACCCTTTGATAAAGGCCAATTCAACGGCGGCAATACGACTGGTGCGAATACGCATGTATTTAACCTGTCCCTGGGGAACGCCGTCAACAAATGCGCGAACCGGCCTTTTGGCAGTGTCCAATGCTTTGAATTCAAAAACAGAATGGGGCGAAACGATAGTATTGCGCCATTGGCTGGGTTCGGCAATGCCCATGCCGACCAATAAAAGTTCACGAACATGGGTGGGAAGTGAAAAACCGGCGATATTTTTAGCATAACCGGTTGATCCGGCCGCAGTGGAAATAAGCAGGCCATCACCCACAACT
Source organism: Desulfobacterales bacterium (assembly GCA_029940345.1). Classification (GTDB taxonomy): domain Bacteria; phylum Desulfobacterota; class Desulfobacteria; order Desulfobacterales; family JAUCGF01; genus JAUCGF01. The sequence continues at coordinate 1,127 of JAOZRC010000642.1, read as the reverse complement.
TTGGGAATATGATCCCGATTATTACGGATCAGTTCAATCCAAGCGGATTGACCCGTGGCGCGCTCCAGCCAGGCCTCATTAAAACCGAATACGGTTTTCCAACTGCCATCCACAGTTTCAATCTCAATATGCAATAGCGGTAAATAGTGAATCACCAAGGCATCACGCAAAGGAAAAAGGTCAGCGGCATCCACATCATTCAGAAGGTAGCCACGATGTCCGGCATTAATCCCCAGGAAAGGCAGCCGCAAGCGCCAATATTTTCGAATCGCGTGCAGTTTGTTGCCATCTCCGCCGATGTCGACAATCAGATTGGGATTTTCCGCATCACAGAAAGGCCGCAGTTGTGCTTTAATATCCATGGCGATGGCGTTATCTTCATCGGCAGCCACCAATAAACGAGGGTCTTTAATCCGGAGCAGCGTTTTTTGAAGCGGCAATTGGCCGCGATATAAGCTATATCTTTCAATATACTTGGCCACTTCATGGGTAACCAGGTTTTCAACGGACTGATGGTTAAACACTAAATTTCTTATTACCGAACTGGCACCGACAAATTCAGGTCCAAGCGTTTGGCATTGTGGCGGCAAATCGTTTCGGGAAAAAGATGTGCCATCACGTAAAATGACAATAAAACGGCTTTTTTCCCACAATAAACGGCCATGGGCCCACTCTTTCTGAATGGGAGATGCATTCCTCTGACCGCCTTCCACCAAGTCAAAGCCCACCACATGCCACACTTCACCTTGTTTGGCATACCGCTGTTCCAGTTCAAACGTGGTTGAAAAGTGATCTTTCTCCAGATCGTACAGATCAATTTTGATTTTTTCAGAAACGCCTCTGAAGGTAATATCTGACATCGTTGCCCGATAAACCGGGTTAATATCGTTTACCGACTTTTTATCGGGACGGGGACCACATGGAACCACAACGATCTGATCAAAAAAGTCCATTTTGAGCAGCATTTTGACAATTTTCAAATGGTGCTGCCCCACCGGATCAAAACTGCCGCCGAAAAGTGCTATTTTCATGGTGATGCTTGTGTTAACTGACCAATAAAGGATATCCAAATTAGGCATCCTTCATTTGTCGGTTTACACTTTTTAATGTAGGGTGGGCAGAGTGTA
>JAOZRC010000641.1 GCA_029940345.1 Desulfobacterales bacterium | reverse complement strand
GGGGCTGAATGAAAACGGGAATCGGATTTCTACCGACATGCCGCCCCGCTGGGGCTGAATGAAAACGGGAATCGGATTTCTACCGACATACCGCCCCCGCTGGGGCTGAATGAAAACGGGAATCGGATTTCTTTCAGGTTGCAGTCAGGAAAAAAATTATGATTTCTTAAACAGGGGGATGCTGTAATTGCCTCCGTACATCCGGAAAATAGCGTTAATTCCCTGGTGATCGGAGAAATAAATGTCCTCTCTGTCTTTCACGTATTCCAAAACTTTCCCGGCAAACCCGCCGGCAGACACCAGCCACATCTGAACCTCCGGGACGGTCAATTCGGCGTCTTTGGCATCCTGTTTCAGGATTTCTGCCGCGCGTTCCAGTTTTTTCACTTGTTTCATCCCCATCTTTGCCTGGGTGTATTTGCATTCGCATATCCAGACCCGCTCCCGGCCCCTCTCTTTGCCGTAAACATCAATCTGATAAGCCCTTGTTTTGGCGCCTTTCACATATTTTGTATCAACGAACTGAAACAGCGGCATACTGATTTCCCCCGATTTTCCGAAGAATGAGGCGTCTGTCATCTCATGGCAGAACTTCATCATGGTCACCTGCACCACGATTTCCAGAAACCGCCCTTTCAGTGTATTGAACAGGTTCTGCTGGCTCAGATCAATGTCTTCGATGCCATCCAAGTCCTGTTTATACACGAATTTGATGAAGCGCATTAGGCAGATATCGTTGAAGGCGTAATATCTGGCCCTGGTGCGCCAGACCAGATCGGCCAGATAGAGTTTTTCGATCTTCTCCTCAACGGCCTTGACTGTTACATTCAGTTTTTCGGCAATCTCCCTGATCTCCACAGGTTTATTGTTGTACTTTGTGAAATAATAGATGATTTTTTTGCCCAGTGCCTCGTCACTGTCCGCGTTGATGTGTTTCCGGTTATCCTGGAAATGGGTCTGCCAGAAGCCGAAAATTTTGCCCTGTTCAATTTCGTACCGGATCAACTTGTCAATCGCGTCGGTATCATCCAGGTTTTTGTTTTCATATTTAGACATGGCCAAGCAGTAGAGATAATAGGGATGTCCGCCCGTTTGAGCGCTGGCGTATAGGGCGTTTACCGTACTGAGTTTCGTATCAGGCGCATAGATATCAAGTAACTGATGCAAAAGGGCGGCACCGTCGGGAACAGATAGAGGCCTCAAATAGGTGAAGTCGAAACGCCCTCCCAACGGTCCGCCCATCACAGTTCTGAATATCAATGTCACAGCAGAACCGGATACAAGCATGGGAGCCTTGCGGCTCTGAGCCTGGCGACGATAAGAAGCTGTCAGATCCGTTGCCCCCTGATCTGTCAGAAGCCCCTTTGAACTCATCTCCAGGAAATGCTCATAAGAGGTGTCATAAACATAGAACTTCATATCCTGGAACTCATCAATGATCACCGCCACCCTGGTGCCTGAAAAGGAAGCCAGCATTTCTGGAACACGAATGAACGCATCCCAGTGATTTTTGGCGTCTTCATGACTGCTCTCTTCATAGCGCCAGATAAATTTCCGGAGCATCTTCCGGGCAAGTCCGGCCGCATCATGCTTTGGATGATACTCTAAAATTTCTTCCAATGTTACAGCGCTATTCTGAAACAGAACGGGGTCCTGACAACAGTAAGCGATGTATTGCCGGAAAAAAGTTGTGGCGTATTCGAGAAGAAATTTACGCAAGGTCGTCTTTTCAGGTTTCATATTGAGATAAAAGGGCGCCACCCGGTACTCCGGTTTAAAGAAAACAGTATTCACCAGTCTATCCAGCAGAACGGTCTTCCCCATCCGGCGAGGCGCGATGACAGCGGTACTCGAAGAAGCCATGCGTTGGATATTTTTAACCCATGCCTCCAACTCTCGCAAAATTTCCACTCGATCCGTAAATTCTTTGTATGCCAGCATTTCCTCCACGGGAAGTATTTTTTCATCATGCATGGTTATCACTCTCCAGCTATACTAGGCAAGGTCACAATTTGTGATTTTCGTTTGTTGCTTGTTCGTAACCGTTCACTCCCCACCCGACCTCGTTCCCATGCTCCGGCGTGGGAACGTACTGCGCTGCACCCTGTAACCTTGAATTAACGTGGCTTTGGCCAAAATAAGGTTCCCACGCCGGAGCGTGGGAACCAGAGGGGATGTGAACGGTTACGCTTGTTCCAACGCTTCGGCGTTGGAACAAGAATATCCTGACCGGTGTATCATTTCCCGTCCGTTTTTTTTAATTTGTGATACGAAGTCCTTCGTTTCACTTCCAGAACTTCGGCAGCCTGCTTTTTCTTGCCTCCGCAGCGGTCGAGAACCCGCCTGATATAATATTGTTCAAATGCTTTGACAGCTTTGCCTAGGGGCAGTTCTTCAGGGAAGCATTGCCTGATCCGAACTGCCCAGTTCCGCCAGTTTTTCCCGAAGTCCTGTCACTTCGCCTATTTGGGCAACATCAAGCAATGCGTTCAGGATTTCGCCAGATAGCAGAATAAGTTCCGGCGGAATGAGTTCTGAAGGCAATACAGCCTGCCTGTCGCCATTAGGGGGTTCCCGAAGCACCCACTCGAAATTCAGGAATTTTTTAAGATACACTGACAGTTTTTCAAAATCAAGCGGTTTGGGAAGAAAGGCATCGGCACCGGCCTCCAGGCATCTTTCCTGATCTTCTTTATAAGCGCTTGCGGATACAGCAATGACAACTGTGTCTTTCAACAAAGAAGCGCCGCGAAGCCTGCGGATGAATTCGAATCCGTCTGATTTCGGCATAACCAAATCGGTGACAATGGGATCGGGTTGTGATTCCGTCGCTTTGTCAAACCCGTCCATCCCCTTTTCAGCATCTATGGTTTTAAATCCTAAAGGCATCAGCATATCTATAAGCACGGATCGATTCTCAGGTTTGTCGTCTACGACCAGCACCAAAGGGGGCTCTCCCAAGATACCGATGATTTCCTGCTTTTGATCGTCTGCCGGTTGAATCACGGGCGACGTTTCAGGCATAAGCAACGCAAGATGGAACGCAGTGCCGCTACCCGGTTTGCTTTTTACATCCAGTTTATCGCCCAGAAGTTCTGTCAAGATGCGGCTGATAGCAAACCCGACTTTACTCTGCCCGGTTTCTTCGCCCTGATCGTCACGCGCGCCGGCCTGATAAAACGGATCGAAAGCAATTCCCGCAATAGTGTCAAATACTTGAAAACATAGGATCACAAAATTGACATGTCGTAAACTTTTAAAACAATTTAAGCTGAAATTATGGATATTGCAGAACAATTTTGAGGAAAAGTGTTTATTTCATCGGCCATGAAAGGTGCAGTCTTTTTGAATAGATGGTTATTAATATTGTAACTATTTAAATAGCGATATATAAGTATAAAATAGTTTCAAAAGGATCATGCCAAAAAAAAATTAAAAAAATCTGGTAAATTTGGTGCAAGATGGTTTATAGTGATTTGTAAAAAAGCCATGAAACCTCTAAGAGCCTGTTTGAAAAGTCTTAAATCGGCTGCAAAAGCGTGAGAGCGGTTC
>JAOZRC010000640.1 GCA_029940345.1 Desulfobacterales bacterium | reverse complement strand
CCGCCATCGTCTTTGAGCCGGCGACAGACCTCATACCCACTCATTGCGGGCATGAGGATGTCAAGCAAAATGAGATCGCACGGCTGACTCCGAACAGCATTTAACGCGGTTTGGCCGTCAGTTGCCGTGTACACATTATATCCTTGATTACTCAGAAGGTGGGCCAAAATATCAAGATTAATCGGTTGGTCATCAACGATCAGAATTGTCTTACTAGATGCAATTGTCATTTCAGGTTCTCAAGTGTTTTGCGTCTGTGAATAAACTGGCAAAGGCTTTATAGCCAAAAATTCGAATTACCGCCTGAAGGTCTAAAAATATCACTCCCTGTCTGCTTGACAATTCAGGCATATTTATCGTAACATTCCATCTTTATTAAAAACATAAAAGGTTTTAAAAAGTAATCGTCATGTCAAAACGAAATAAAAAGACTCCCAAAAAGAAACAAAATCGTCTAAAAAGAGGAGCTGACCGGTTCCAGGAGGGGCAGAATAAAGTAAACGCGGAACATAGCAGTATCTTCGGATCATATCAAGCAAATATGTTCATCATGATTTTTTTCATCATTCTTACGTCTTTAATCTATGTGAACTCTTTAGATGTTCCTTTTATCTTTGATGACAGCGTGGTTCGCAACCAACCTGGGTTGCGGATTACTCAACTGAACTTGGAGAACTTTAAAAAAGCCGGCTTTGAAACGATACAGCGCAATCGTCCGGTAGCCAATATCACTTTTGGCTTAAACTATTATTTTCACAAGTATGACGTTTTGGGCTACCATTTGGTAAACATCCTGATTCATATTGCGACGAGCTTCTTTCTTTTTCTTTTTATTAAAGGAACGCTTAAAACGCCTGCGTTAGTTGAAATAAATTATAGCATCCAAATTCCTTTTTTTGCGGTTGTTATCTGGCTGGTCAATCCGGTTCACACCCAGTCAGTCACATTTATTTATCAAAGAATGAACAGTCTGGCAGCCATGTTTTATATCTTGACATTATTATTATATATTACCGCCCGCTTTGCAGAACGTAAGAGATCAAAAGGCTTTCTGGCCATAGGATGCCTCCTGACCGGCATATTGGCGCTGGGATCGAAGGAAAACGCCGGAACATTGCCATTTGTTATTTTACTTTACGAGTGGTTTTTCTTTCGGGATTTAAGATTCAACTGGTCTCGGCTCCAGTCTTTTATCCTGTTAGGCATAGCTATCTGTCTGACCGGCTTAACGTTTGTATATCTCGGTGAAGATCCTTGGTACAGATTATCCAAAACTTTTGTAAAACGTGATTTTACGATGTATCAGAGAGTGCTTACCGAATTCAGAGTTGTCATTTATTATGTCGGTCTTCTGCTATTTCCACACCCTTCACGCTTAAATCTGGATTATGATTTTTCGCTTTCCATTTCTGTATCTGAACCGTTAACCACTATAGTTTGTATCGGAACTGTCATCGGGTGTGTCTGTCAGGCGATTTATCTCGCTAAAAAGGAGCGTCTGATCGCTTTTTGCATTCTGTGGTTTTTCGGAAATCTGGTCATTGAATCATCGGTGGTCGGTCTTGAAATTATCTACGAGCATCGCACCTATCTGCCGTCCATGATGCTTATCCTCATGCTGACAGTTTTGGCCTTCCGATATGTAAAACCGGACTGGCTGAAAATCAGCGGTTTTTGTATCATAATTGTCTTTTGCTCTTTTTGGACGGTGGCAAGAAATCAGGTGTGGAGCGATCCGGTGGTTTTCTGGAAGGATTGTGTACATAAATCGCCGAATAAAGCCAGACCTCACAGCAACCTCGGTTTTGCACTGATGCGTCGGGGTAGAGCTACAGAAGCGATCAACCATTTTTCCAAAGCGCTGCAAATTAAGCCAGACTATCCTTCGGCGCATGTCAACATGGGCACCGCTATGGAACGAAAAGGAAATGTCAATAAAGCTATTTGGCATTATAAGGAAGCTTTAAAACGCAAGCCCGATCATGAGAATGCCAACTATAATCTGGGTGTTGTACTCCATCGCCAAGGAAATACGGAACAGGCCTTTATTCATTATTCAAAGGCTTTAGCGCAGAATCCGGATAACGCTTTGGCGCACAATAATATCGGCGTTATTCTCCAAAACCGGGGTAAATTAAAAGATGCTTGCGATCATTTTACGGAAGCCATACGATTAAACCCAGATTACACCGATGCTCGTCGCAATCTGAATTTTATTTCACAAAAAATCGGGCTGTCTGCGGGACATTAAGCAAGTTACTGTGGTTTGAATATTGGGTAGTCCATACAAAACAGTGCAGGTGGTATGAAATCTGACGAGTGTGATTTTTCGTGGTAGGGTGGGTGTAGCGTAGCGAAACCCACCACTTATCTGGCTTGAACGGTGGTGGGTTCCGCTGTGCTACACCCACCCTACATGCTGATACATACAAAAAGGTTACGCTTTTATCAGACCATGATCCCATGTAACTTGTTGCTTTTACAGACCCGCACTGTTTTGCAGGGACTATCGAATATCGGAACTCTCATGTCCGAGATTTCATGTTCTCGTACTTATATCTTGCCTGATTCCACCGACAACCGGCACCAGGTTCAGAACTGTTTCCACTTAAAAAATCAGACAAAAGTTTTTATACTGAGGACCTCCGAGCCATAGAAAATAAGATAGGTGGAAACCTCGGAGGTCTCAATCACGCCTAAGCCGTTAGAAATTTTTACCCCGGTTATCTTAATCGGAGAAGGCCGTATACACGTAATCGTTCCAGATCCAATCACCGCTCATCAGTGAATATAAACGCACATATAGTGTCTCACCGTCAGACGGCAGACCGAACACTTCGGTCGATGTGTCGGAGCCTTGATCGGCTGAATAGATGTCATCGTCGCCTGCTGACAACCCCACATATAACCAGAACTGATCCGCGCCGGAATCGTTCCAGGTAAAAGTTACGGTTCTCGAATCGAACGTCGAACCGGGTGTCGGATCCGATATGACCGCGGCGTCATTATAGGCCGTATAGGTGTGATCATTAAAAACCCAATCACCGCTCATCAGTGAGTACAAGCGTACGAATAGCGTCACGCCGTTATGCGGCAGGCCGAACACGGTGCTTGAAAAGTTTCTTCCCTGATCGGCCGAATACACATCGCTTCCGCCGGCAGTCGTTCCGACATTCAGCCAATACTGATCCGCATCGGTATCGTCCCAGGTGAACACAGCCGTCGTCGAACCGAACGTCGAACCGGGTGTCGGATCCGATATGGCCGCACCGTCATTGCAGGCTGTATAAATGTAATCGTTAAAAATCCAATCACCGCTCATCAGTGAGTGCAAGCGCACGAACAACGTCACACCGTTATGCGGCAGACCGAACACCGTCCCGGATGTGTTCGTTCCCTGATCGCCCGAATAAACATCACTGCCGCCGGCAGACGTCCCGACGAATAGCCAATACTGGGCGGCGCCTACATCGTTCCAGGTAAAGGTAGCCGTCGTCGAACTTAGTGCGGTTCCGGGCGTCGGACTCGAAATTGCCGCCGCCTCATTTACGGCAGTATAGGTGTGATC
>JAOZRC010000639.1:2877-3571 GCA_029940345.1 Desulfobacterales bacterium | reverse complement strand
ACTGGATTTTAACTTATCAAAAGGGAGACATCACTTGGTCTCGGACCGTTATGAGCGGCAAACATTATCTTGAAGCCCGCGATGAAATCAGTTCAATAAAGGCGATGGCGCTGAAGCGTGTCCGGCCTGCTAACATAGCCCTAAAGCCTGGGTTTATTGAACAAGCTGGTAAAAATACATTTATAACCCAAAACGGGCATAGTATCAAACTCTGGGGACGGGGGGGAGGAGCCCGTTTCAAAGAAAAAGTAACCGCTGCAAATGGCGCTGTTCAAATCATTGCTGTTGAAGAAACTGTAAAACACAGGCAAAATATTAGGGGCGGGTGGCGTATAAGACAAGCACGGGGGAAAAAGACGCATAATTTGCCGGGTATTCTTTGTTTAAGCTGGGACCCCTGGAGTGTGTTTTGGAAACGCAAACAAAAATTGTTATTTGAAATGGCGTTAACCGGTAAAGCAGGCCAAGTCCTTTATATTGAGCCTCCTGTTTCAATTACACAAATAATTGAAGGATATCATTATTGGTTTAAAAAGGGAGAAACAGGGAAACGTTTTCGTCGTGCGATATCAGGGAAAGCATATAAGATAAATAAACTAACAGATAGGTTAATGGCACAATGAATAGTATATGTGAAGATTGTGATAAACTATGGGACTCCTTTACTCCTAGTAAAGAATCTATTGCATGTAAA
>JAOZRC010000639.1:1626-2867 GCA_029940345.1 Desulfobacterales bacterium | reverse complement strand
TTATGGCCATTAAAAAGAGGTTAAGGAAATTAAATTTAAGGGGCTATATTTTGTGGCTTTATCACCCGTCCCATTTTGAGTTGTTGGATGAATTAAGCGTAGAAGCGGAACTGATTGTGTATGATTGGACAGATGACTGGGTGGCGGCCTTTCCTTCTCATCTGTCCGACAAAGAGTGTCAGCGACTTAATTATTTTCAAGATCAGCTCCTGAGAAGAGCAGATGTCGTATTCGGTGTTTCCGAAAACCTTTGCCGTCGGGCGAAAGCCTATTGTCCCTGGGTGTATCATCTCCCCAATGCGACCGACCCGGATGTTTTTCAACCGGTTAATCGGGATATTCCTCTGCATCCTGTTTATAAAGGTATCAAACGTCCCTACATTGTCTATCTTTCCCAGATTACAGACCGGGTGGATTTTGAACTGATAGACAGTTTAGCGCAACGCAGACCAGACTGGAATATTATTTTCATTGGTCCGATTGTATGTTCGGAAAAATTGTTGCAACCTCTACACAGATGTGCGAATATTCATTTAGTAGGCAAATTGCCATATCAGCAGGCTGCACAGGCTGTAGCCCAAGCGGATGTTTGCATTTTGCCTCATAAAACGGATGCGCTGACGCGCACGTTGGACCCCATTAAGCTATATGATTATCTGGCGGCCGGTTGTCCGGTTGTCGCCACAGATGTAGCTATGCATCCGGATTTATCTGATCATATAAAAATAGCAAGCGGATTGGATGAGTTTGAAGCCGCTATTTCGCAATCACTGGCCGAGCCTGAAACGATAGCGCTGCAAAGAAGAAAAACAGCACTGGAGCATGTTTGGTCAAAACGGGCTAATACAGCACTTGAAATACTTGGAAAATACTTTGGTTGAGGTGTGAATGCGAATCGGAATAGATGCCAGAATATTGACGTTGACTGAATCCAGGGGCATGGCTTCCTACCTTCTGGAGTTGTTAAGACGTTGGCCTGATCCGCAAGATGAATTGATCCTTTTCAGTGAAGAGCAGCCTATACCTGAACGCGTCATAAGCCCAGCACAAATTCAATGGAAACAGGTGATCTCACCTCAAGGCAGCCGATTTCATATATGGGATTGGTGGGCCTTGCCAAAGGCCGTGCGCCAAACCAAACTCAATCTGTTCTGGTCGCCCGCCAATAGATCATTTCCGTTCTATTATCCTCCTCAGATTGTTACGATCCATGACACCCTTTTGCAGGAGCAGGTTTCTTA
>JAOZRC010000639.1:0-1616 GCA_029940345.1 Desulfobacterales bacterium | reverse complement strand
TATCAAGATAAATTTGAGCAGAGTTATTTTTGCCGCATTACGCCAGCGTTGACGCGCCGCTTCGCGCACAAATTGATAACAGTCAGTCACTTTTCGGCCAAGCGTATTTCACAAGTATTCAAATATCCCTTTTTAAATATATGTGTGATTTTTAACGGCGCGTCGATGCCTTCCGGAAGATTTAAAAATCGCCAAGAGGCGCAACGGTATTTGGCCACTGAAGGAGTTATTAACGGAAAATTTTTTTATGCTCTGGGTGCGGAAAGTAAATGGAAAAACACCGCTGGTCTTTTGAATGCCTTTAAGCTTATTCAATCCGAATTTCCGGAGATTTCTTTAGTCATCAGTGGGATTCAGGAACGGGCGCGTATCTCTTTTGAAGAAATATGCCGGAACTTGGGATTGCACAATGAAAAAGTAAAACTGTTAGGCTTTGTTTCGCGTAAAATTCGTGACGCCCTTTATCAAGGGGCGGAAATTTTTATCTATCCTTCCTTGTTCGAAGGCTTCGGACTCCCGCCTTTGGAGGCCATGGCTATGAAAACGCCGGTTGTGGCATCGCACGCCGCTAGTATACCGGAAGTCGTTAATAATGCGGCCTTGCAGGTAAATGCACAAAGTCCGCATGCGCTGGCGAATACCGTCATGCAATTATTAATAAATAAAAAGCTGCGTGAACAAAAGATTAAACTCGGATTAGAAAATATAAAGCGGTTTAATTGGAATGATTCGGCATTCGCCCATCATAAAGTTATGGTAACGGCGGTGGCAGAATGAAGCGCATCCTTATTTTGGAATGCGGACAGGGTTTCGGAGGTGCTTTAACAAGTCTAGGATCGTTTTTAGATGCGTTTCCTTTATCATCCGATTGTGAATTTCATGTTCTGACCAATTATCCCCAAAACTATATTCGCCCCGAAAAATCTGTAAAGATTGTAGATGTGTTGCCACGAAGACGTCTCTATGGCCTGACTACTGCTCTGGAAACACTTTTACGTAAATGCATCGGAAGATACGCCGGCAATGTAGCCTTTATATCAGATATGCTCACAACCGGAGCGCTTTACGCAATAAAAGTTGCTAAGTACATTCGACGCAATAAAATACATTTGGTTCATTTAAATAATGGAACTTTGATTAATGACGCCGGGCTATTGGGCGCACGTCTCGCCGGTGTTCCGACAATTGTACATGTCAGAGGACCTGAGTATAAAGGGAAAGTTACCGCGCGGTTTGCACAAATGGGGAATCAATTTTTACCCGTTTCGCAGTATATTGCCAAAACAGTGACAGATATAGGAGTTGATCGCCAACGTATCACTGTGGTTCACGAAGGATTGGATGTGAACCGCTTTATAGCAGATGCTGAAGGGCAACACTTGACCGATGCATTGAGGGCGCCGCCGGGTGTTCCCATAATCGGCATGGTCGGGTGTCTGGTGCATTGGAAGGGGCATGAAATTTTTCTTGACGCTTGCGCCAATATACTTATCAACCATAAAGTTCTGATTTTGATTGCAGGTGATACTCCGGATGACAATCCGTCTTATAAGCTTTATTTAGAACAAAAAGTACGTGATCTCGGAATAGCAGCGAATGTGCGTTTTCTGGGCCAT
>JAOZRC010000638.1 GCA_029940345.1 Desulfobacterales bacterium | reverse complement strand
ATATAAGCTGATTTCATCTCAAGTTTACGCGCCTGCCGAATCATTATAGAAGCTTCAGGTTGGAAAACACCCATATAAACCGCATCAGGATTATTTTTTTTGATTTTGGTCAAAACAGCGGTAAAATCATTAGCTCCGGCCGTAATATGCTCATGTGCAACGATTTTGACCTGATTGTTCTTTGCCGCGAACTTTTTAATATTTGCGGTCAACCCGGCTGTGTAGGTTTGTTTATCATCAATCAGCGCAATGGTCTTGGCTTTTAATTTTTTCTCCAAAAACTCAACAGTTGACCAAGCCTGCACGTCATCCCGTGTACACATACGAAAAAAATATTTATGACCTTTATCAGTTAAACGCTCATTCGTGGATGCCGGTGTGATTTGTACGATTTTGGCTTCCATTATTGGAATTTGAGCCGTTTCAGTGGCCGCAGAACAGGTAGCGCCAATAACAACCTGAACGCCGCTGTTGATCAGATTATTGGCAGCTATGACGGCCTTCACGCCATCACAGGCCGAATCGCTCGAAATCACTTCCACTTTATCATACCCTTTAATTTTACCGAACACTTCGACAGCCGTAATCACGCCTTGTTTGACGTCGGTGCCATCCAGCGTGTAAGGTCCGGACAGGGGACTCAGGGTTCCGATTTTCAGTGTCTCAGCCACAACCAAACTGTTGATGCCTGACAACAGAAACAAACACATAACAATCACTGCAACTCTTTTCATCACTTACCTCCTTGTAAATTGTTAAAAAATATAAGGTACAAAAGGGATTCATTCATAAGACAGCAAAAGTAGTTAACAATTTTTACGAGCCCATTTTTAGATACACCTATAGTCTAAACAAAGCAGAGACCATTTTGAACTAATAAAATTATAGCGAATTTTGGGCTACCAACATTAAGTGGGGACACATTCAAATCAGTAGCTCCTTACAAGAGGCTCTCCTCGTAACACACATTGGCAGGCTCTGCTGCTGCAACGGCGCCTTGTGCAGGATTACCCGTTACGAGGCGGAGCCTCGTAACGAGCCGACGTGTCCCGGCTTATGTTGGTAGCCGTATTTTGAAATCCGCGCTCCTCAATCAAGAATCATTAAACGACCATGTCCGGATTTGATTGCCTAACAACGGCCAGATTGTCGCATTAAGCCATGATTTGACCATAACCGGATTGGTATAATAAAATAGCGGAGCGATGGCCGCTTGTTCTTCGCATAGAATCTGTTCCGCCCTCCGATAAAGCTTTTTGCGCGAATACGCATCCGTAATTATTTGCGCCTTTTCCACCAGATTCGCAAATTCCGTATTTTGCCAGCGAACGAGGTTGCCGCTTTTCGTAGGATGAAATTGCTCCATGAGCCAGTTGTTCGCATCCGGATAATCCGCACACCATCCGTAACGAAACATATTGGCACCGCCCGTAGTGGCTAACATCTTCATATATTCTTCAAAAGGTAAATGATTCACCGTGACAGTGATATTCAGATGCTCTTGGAGCTGATCTTTTACACTTTGCGCAATTTTGGCATGCAAATCGCTCGTATTGTAAACTAGGCTGAATTCGGGGAGACCGGCACCATCAGGATAGCCGGCTTGGGCAAGCCATTCGCGGGCGCGCTCCGGATTAAAGCGGATGCCGATATTTTCATCCGAATCGACCGAACCGAATATTGGCGGCCGCGTGAACGTGTAAGCGGGTTCGTCTTCACCTTTGATTACCTGTTCGACGATCAATTGCCGGTCGATTGCCGCACTGATCGCTTTCCTGACCAGAGGATTGTCAGTTGGCGCTTTTTCATTATTAAAACCATAGAAATAAGTACAAAGGCTTTGTTCACGTCTGTATTCCGATATTAATTTAGCATCTGTTTTGATACGCGTAATTTCTTCAGATGGTATCGGCAAATAGCCAGCGCCGAGAATATCGATTTCATGATATTCATACATGGTCATAGCTTTGTCCGGTTTCATCGCGATATAATGAATTTCAGGAATCATCACTTCGGCGGATTCGAAAAAGTCCGTATTTTTATCCAGAATGGTCACTTGCTCTTCTTTCCATACGCCTCTTAACTTATAGGGGCCATTGGTAACAATATTTTCCGGTTCGGTCCACTTTTCAGCGTGTTGGGCAATCACTCTCTTGGGCAGCGGCCAGAAAGGAGTATAGGCAACCATTGCCGGGAAATAGATGGCCGGATGTTCCAATTGAAACTTCACTGTGTACTTGTCAATCACATGAACCCCCAGCTTGGTAATATTTTTGATTTCGCCTTTGTGAATTCTTTCTCCGTTTTTTAAAACATATAGAAAATTGGCCAGTTCTGATTTAGTTTCCGGTAAAATGTTGTGACGCACCGCCCATACGACGTCATGGGCGGTTACCGGATCGCCGTCAGTCCATTTGCAATCTTGCCTTAAATAAAAAATATATTCTTTCAAGTCTCCGCTGACGTCCCATTTTTGTGCCAGATAGGGAAGCGTTTTAAGACTTTGGGGGTCGAATTGTGTCAGCCCCACAAACATTTGAGTTTGAATCTCGGTGGACAGCGTATCGGCTGAGACGCCCGGATTCAGTGTCAGATATATGCCGTCCAAAGGTATGCGAACATAATTCGGGTGATCATCCGCAACGAGTCCTTGCGGAAATGTCAGCGCAATCACTATTAAGGTAGCCAATAGTCGGTATAATTTTATGAGCATTTTAATTGTCCGATTCTATGAATTTAATGTTAACGGTTACGATTTGGCGCCCCTGCGGATGAAACTGCCGAGTCTTCCTTAATCAAATGGTGTACCCGATGCGGTGTGGCAAGTTCGATGCCTTCTTCCGCTAAATGATTCCACACGCTTTTCCAGCATTCCGATAAGTGAATATTTTTTTTGCCATAGTCTTTGGTGGCGAATCTCACATCAAAAATCGCGGACGAATCCCCTTGCCCTTGAAAGAATACGACCGGTTCGGGGTCTTTCAAAACACCCTCGGTGTCAAGCAGAGCGTCTTTTGTAACTTGTATGACCCGTTCAGGCGAATATGAATCGACAGTCTCAAATATGAAACCTAATTTGTATGTGTCATTCGGATAATCGTAGTTTATCGTTACCGATTCCGATGCCACGCTGTTCGGAATGCTGATAATGTTGCCGCCGAGTTCATGAATCTTGGTTGTCCTCCAGGTGATATCAAGCACCTGACCGTTATGGGAGCCTATTGTCACCCAATCGCCGATACGAAATGTACGTTCCAGATTGATGGCAATGCCTGAAAAAATGTTGGAAATATTCATTTGAACCGCAAGCCCGATAATCATGGCAAGGACACCGGACGTCGCCAGCAAACTGGTCAGTTTTTGATCGAAAACAAAAGCGATCACTCCGAAAATTGCGAGAATATAGATAATAAAACTGATGAAATATATTAAAAGTGATGGCACGGTGCGTTCATTATGTTCGGCATCAGGAATCAAGATAATATCCAGAATGACCTTATTAATAAAATAAGCCGGCGCCATCCACCAGAGAATATCGAATGATAATTTGGTAAATTTTAAAATGTCAATC
>JAOZRC010000637.1 GCA_029940345.1 Desulfobacterales bacterium | reverse complement strand
TCTCTCCGCCATAATTGCAAACTAAAATAACAATAACAAAATAATAAATTGGCATCCTTCACATAAGCACAAAAGTCGTTTACACTTTTTATATCTCGTCCTTACGGGACTTAACGTATTGGTAAGGGAATTCCCAATAAATAAACTACCCGTTATTCGTAATTTTGCAGGGTGGGTGGAGTGTAACGGAACCCACCGAATTCCCGTTAATGGTGGGTTCCGTTACACTCCACCCACCCTACATTTTGGGTATATTATTTTTTGTGAAATCCCTTACTGAAACATAGAAATATTTAAAATAATTATTCGTGTGATTCGTGTGATTCGTGGTTTAAAGAATGTCATTCGTGGTTTCAAGAATAAGACGAGTGACAGTGAACACTAAAAAATAACAATCAATCATCTGAATTAAACAAATGGGAAGAAGTGACATGCAAACAAAAAATACGGGTAAGCGCCAATTTCCTTTGGCCGGGTACACTGCAATTTTGATATGGACCCTGATCCTGATCGGGTTGTATCTGGTAAGTATTTATCATTTCCTGCTTTTTCATACACTGGCCGAAATGTTCAGTATCGCCGTGGCCTATGCCGTCTTCATGCTGGCCTGGAATTCCCGCAAATTTGCCGATAACGGGTATCTGTTGTTGTTGGGCATCGCGTTATTGTTCATCGGCAGCCTGGATCTGGTGCATACATTGGCCTACAAGGGAATGAATATTTTTTCGGGCTATGACGCCAATTTACCGACGCAACTCTGGATCGGTGCCCGTTATATGCAAGGTCTCACATTTCTGGCGGTTCCCCTGCTCTTTAAAAGGAAACTGAATCCCGGTTTTATATTTTCCGTCTATTTTTTAGTTACTGCGGCATTGTTGGCCGCTGTTTTTACGAACGTTTTTCCAGATTGTTTTGTTGAAGGATCGGGCCTGACCGTGTTCAAAAAGGCCAGTGAATACATGATTTCATTGATTCTTGCAATAGCCCTCGGTCTGCTGGCCCGGCAACGGGAGCGGTATGAACCGGCTGTTTTCCGCCTCTTGGCCCTGGCCACTATTTTAACGATCTTCTCCGAACTGATGTTCACATTTTACATCAGCGTATACGGCCTTTCCAACCTGATTGGCCATTTTTTTAAGATTCTCTCATTCTACCTGATCTACAAAGCCATTATTGTAACCGGTTTGGAGAATCCTTACAGCATTTTATTTCGGGATTTAAAACAAAACCAGGACGCTTTGCAGGATAGCGAGAACGAACTCAGGCTCACCCTGGATGCCACAACCGAAGGTATCTGGACATGGAACTTTAAAACAGACGATTTTTTCTTCAGCCCCCGTTACTATACGATGCTCGGATACGCACCGAATGAATTCCCTGCCTCTTATGAAAATTGGATAAATCTCATTCACCCCGATGATCTTGAAAAAGCCACGAAAAGATCATCGGAATGGCTAAAAACAAAATCTGACAGGTATGAAAACATATTTCGATTGAAAACGAAAGCTGGCGGGTATCGCTGGATAAACGCCACGGCCCGTATGGTGGAGCGGGATGGGGAAGGCAACCCCGTCCGGATGATTGGCAATCATGAAGACATCACCGAACGTAAGCTGGCCGATGATAATTTACGGAAAAGCGAAGAAAGACGCGCTGCTTTCATCGAGTCCGCCACGGAAGGCTTTATTTTGTTTGATTCAAAATTGAATTTAGTCGAAATCAATAGTACGGCCTTGAAGATATACCCGCAGTGGACGAATAAAAATGAATTTATTGGCCGGAATATACTGGAAATGGTTCCCGACTTGAAGGAAACAGGCCGATATGATAAATATCTGGATGTTTTAAAAACCGGCAAAGTTTTCGACTTTGTTAATACAATTCCTTATGAAAAACTCGGCGCAAGGCACCTTTCGGTCAATGCTTTCAGAATTGGAAAAGGGCTTGGAATAATTTTCACCGATATCACCGAGCGCAGGAAGACGGCG
Organism: Desulfobacterales bacterium; assembly: GCA_029940345.1. Classification (GTDB taxonomy): domain Bacteria; phylum Desulfobacterota; class Desulfobacteria; order Desulfobacterales; family JAUCGF01; genus JAUCGF01. The sequence goes on along the minus strand of JAOZRC010000637.1, from coordinate 1,591 downwards.
AAAGAACTAAAAAAATCCAAGGAAGCCGCCGAAGCCGCCAACCACGCCAAAAGCGCCTTTCTTGCCAACATGAGCCATGAACTCCGCACACCGCTCAACGCCATTATCGGCTTTTCCCAATTGCTTGGGCACAGCACCAACCTCAATCTGGATCAACAGGAAAATCTGGACACAATCCGCCGTAGCGGGGAACACCTGCTGACCCTCATCAACCAGGTGCTTGATCTGTCAAAAATTGAGGCGGGACGAACCACGGTCGATGAAACGGATTTCAATCTCCATAATTTGCTGGATCAGACGGAAGACATGTTTCAGTTAAATACAGATAAGAAAGGCATTGAACTGCTGTTCGAGCGCACTCCGGATGTGCCCTGCCATATACGAGCCGATAAAATCAAATTGCGCCAGACGCTGATCAATCTGCTCAATAATGCGATGAAATTTACGAAAGAAGGGCGAGTGACGGTAAGAATTGAAAATTGTGACGAAGTCGCCACTAAACGTCAATCTTCAAATTGCACCCTCCAATTTTCAATTTTAGACACCGGACCCGGCATTGGCCCCGATGAACAGGCTGCTCTCTTTGAAGCCTTCACACAGACTAAAACGGGTCGGGAGTCACACGAAGACGGAACCGGCCTGGGACTTGCCATCAGCCGCAGTTTCGTGCGGTTGATGGGAGGGGAATTAACCGTTGCCAGTGAAGTCGGGCATGGGACGACGTTTACATTTCAAATTCAGGCTGGTGTAGCGGATGCGTCCGATATTGGAACCTGCAAACCGCCTCAGCAAGTCATCGCCCTGGAACCGAATCAGCCCCGTTATCGGATTCTGATCGTGGATGACAATAAGGATAATCGCTTGCTTCTTGTTAAATTATTGAATCGGTTCGATTTTGAACTGCGTGAAGCCGAAAACGGCCGGGAAGCCATTGAGATATGGAAAAAGTGGCGACCGCATCTGATTTGCATGGATATGCGTATGCCAGTCATGGACGGCCGCGAAGCCGTAAAATTGATCCGGGAGCGGGAATCTGTGGTTGCCGGACGGAGATCCGGGCATGAAAACCCTGAAACCGTCATCATTGCCATTACCGCCAGCATTTTTGAGGCAAGTCGTGATGCCGCCCTGTCCGCGGGCTGTGATGATTACCTGTGCAAACCTTTTTATGAATCCGATCTGTCAGAACTGATGACAAAGCATCTCGGCGTACTTTTCGTCTATGAGGATAGCATCCAAACCGCCCCCGCTAAGGTTGAAGATGCAAACAAAAACGTCCTCGTTTCCAAAAAATTAAACGCTCTGCCCGAAGAGTTGCGCGACACTTTAAAAACTGCGGCGGAAAGGACGGACCCAAAACGCTCAAACGCGGTTATCGACCGCATTCGGAAACGCGATGAACCGTTGGCCGACGCCCTGGCCGAACTGGTCAAAACGTATCATTTTGATATCATACAAGAATTGTTTGAGGGAGACGATAATGAATAAACCGAAATAAGGAGATAAATCATGCAATATCCCTTGGAAGAACAAATCGGAGATCCCGATCTGCTGGTTGGCCGGGAAAGAGAATTTACAAATTTTGGAAAAT
>JAOZRC010000073.1 GCA_029940345.1 Desulfobacterales bacterium | reverse complement strand
GGTTGGGCGCTCATTCTGATTCGGTCAAAATACGGCAAAATATAGGGAAATAGGGAATTCGGAATTCCGCATTTTAAGGAGGTTTTAATTGACACAGGAATTGATGGCCCGGGTGGAGGAAAAACACCTGCTGCTGAATAATATTCGAAACGAAATCAGCCGCGTTATCGTAGGGCAGCGTGAATTGATTGACGGCCTCTTGATCGGGCTTTTTACCAAAGGCCATATTCTGATTGAGGGGGTTCCCGGTCTGGCCAAAACAAGCACCGTAAATGCCTTGGCAGGAACCGTGGATGCCGATTTTAAACGCATCCAGTTTACGCCGGACCTGCTTCCGGCCGACCTGATCGGCACCGAAGTATATCTGCCTAAAACCGGCGAGTTTACGATTAAAAAAGGCCCGATTTTTCATAATATCATCCTGGCGGATGAAATCAACCGGGCACCATCCAAAGTGCAATCCGCCTTATTGGAGGCCATGCAGGAGCGTCAGGTGACCATCGGACCAACCACTTTTCCGTTAGACGATCCTTTCCTGGTGCTGGCCACCCAGAATCCCATCGAACAGGAAGGCACCTATCCGCTTCCGGAAGCACAGATTGATCGTTTTATGCTCAAGCTGGTGATTGATTACCCGGATAAAAATGAAGAAAAGGATATTTTGAAACGGGTGGGTTTTGAAAAGCCCGCCGAAATCAGCCAGATTATTTCGGTGGAACAGATCAACGAGATTTCAGAACTGATCAAGGCAATCTACATGGATGCCAAACTGATGGATTATATTGTGGATATTGTGTTTGCCACGCGCAATCCGCAAGATTACGGTATCGATATGGCCGCCTATATCCAGTATGGCGCTTCGCCCCGAGCAACTATTTTCCTGAGTCTGGCCGCCCGGGCTTACGCTTTTCTTCAGAGGCGTGCTTATGTTACGCCGCAGGATGTCAAAACGGTTGCACCGGATGTTCTGCGCCACCGTATTATCGTCAGCTACGAAGCGGAAGCGGAAGATATCACTTCCGAACAAATCATCAGCAATATCTTTGATTCGATCCAAGTGCCCTAAAAAAAGTTTAAAGTGTTAAGGTTAAAGTGTCAAGTTGATTTCTAACACACTGAATTCATCAAATAACTTCAAACTTGTAATTTACAATGTTACCACCGGAAATAATCAAAAAAATAAAAAAAATACACATTAAAAGCGGCCGTCTGGTCAATACGATGATGGCGGGTCAGTACAAATCCGTGTTCCGAGGATCCGGCATTGAATTTGAGGAAGTTCGCGAATATTCACCCGGCGATGAAGTTAAAAGCATTGACTGGAAAGTGACCGCGCGTTTGGGACAGCCTTATGTCAAGCGTTACAAAGAAGAACGTGAATTGGTAATGATGCTGCTTATTGATATGAGTGCATCGGGGCAATTTGGCACCCAGGAAAACCTTAAAATCGAATCTGCCGCTGAAATTGCTTCCATCCTGGCGTTTAATGCGATTCGTAATAATGATCGCGTGGGTGCCATTTTGTTCACCAGCGAAGTGGAAAAATATATTCCGCCGCGTAAAGGCGCATCCCATGTTTGGCGGGTGATCAAAGAATTTTTCACTTTCACGCCAAAATACAGGGGTACCGATATCGAAGCCGCGATTCACTATCTCGGCCAGGTCTGCCGCAAAAGAACGGTTTCTTTTGTAATCTCCGATTTTTTGCCCGGTGTTTTTGCCCAAGACTATGCCCGGCAGCTCAAAATTGCCGCTAAAAAACATGAGATGATCACGATTATGCTGGCAGACCCAGGTGAGTTTACGCTTCCGGATGGCGGATTGTGCGCAATCGAAGATTTTGAAACCGGCGAGCTGTTATTTGTAGATGCGTCTGACAAAAAAACACGGGAAAGCTTCACCCAATTAAAAGAACGTGAACGCCAGACGACATTAGAAACCATTCAGAATTGCGGGGTGGATGTTGTTCTGATCAATACGGTTGAACCCGCCGCGGATGCATTGACCCGCTATTTTCGTTTTCGGGATATTTCGCGCTCGCGCGCGGTGAAATGATTCCCCTGCTTTAGGGGACCGTTAAAAATAATAGGCATCCTTCATTCGTCGGTTTACACTTTGTCCCGTTAGGGACATAATATCTATAGAAAGATGCTTGCCAATGCAACAAGTCCCGTAGGGACGATATAAAAAAGTGTAAACTACTTTGATGCTATTATGAAGGATGCCAAATAATATGTAGTTTTAGACATCCTTCATATCAGACTAAAGGTAGTTTAGACTTTTGAAGGAGTGAGGCTCTTGATGAACCACTAATGAAAACGAATAAACACGAATGATTGAATTCTATTAGCGTTCATTAGCGTTTATTCGTGGTTCGCATTTCTTTATGACTACCTGATTGTTAACTGGCAGATGAAGGATGCCCGGTTTTATTTCCATGCGCCTGTGTGGGAACGAACAAATTCGGCAAGGAGGAAAAAATGAAAAAAGTGATTTGGGGTTTCTGTTATTTTTGTTTTATATTTACGGGTCTGATCTTTGCGGTTAATTCGGAAGCGGCGCCTGAGATAGCAGGTTGTTCCGTCTTTCCGGACAACAATGTTTGGAATACACCGGTTGACGATCTTCCGAAGGATGCTGATTCGGATGCTTACATCGCCAGTATCGGCGCTGAAACGAGCCTTTTTCCCGATTTCGGATCGGGAACATGGGAAGGCGGTCCCATCGGTATTCCTTATGTGGAAGTGGCCGGAACGCAGGCTAAAGTAAACGTTACCTTTGATTATGCTGATGAAAGTGATCCCGGTCCTTATCCCATACCTCCGGATGCTCCCATCGAAGGAGGCGCACACAGCGATGGCGACCGCCACGTCCTGGTAATTGATCGTGATAACTGTATCCTGTACGAATTATATCATGCTTTCCCGCAATCTGACGGAACCTGGACAGCAGGCTCTGGCGCTATCTATGATTTGAATTCCAACGCCCTGCGGCCCGAAACATGGACATCCGCCGATGCCGCCGGTCTGCCTATTGTACCCGGACTGGCGCGCTATGATGAAGTCGTATCCGGCGAAATCAGACATGCGTTGCGTTTTACGGTGGAACAGACTCGTCAGGCATATATATGGCCCGCACGCCACTTTGCATCAAGTTTGACGGATTCAAGATATCCGCCCATGGGACAGCGGTTCCGGCTTAAAGCGGATTATGATATTTCCGGGTTTTCAAGAGATGCTCAGGTTATTCTGGCCGCTCTTAAAAAATACGGTTTGATTCTGGCTGATAACGGCTCTGACTGGTTTATAAGCGGTGCGCCTGATGAACGTTGGAACAATGATATTCTCCATGAAATAAGACAAGTTCACGGCGCTGATTTGGAAGCGGTAGACGTATCCTCTTTAATTGTGTCAACCGATTCAGGCCAGGCTGGCGGTGTAATTGATGATGATAACGACAATATAATCAATCCTGGCACGGTTCCGGTGTATCGCTTTTATAGCCAGCTATTAATGAAGCATTTTTTCACACGCGATGCCAATGAGAAAAATACGATCATCGCCACCTTTCCCGTTGATATCTGGCGTTATGAAGGGATCGCCTGGTATGTTTATCCTGGAGCACAAGAGGGTTTGCTGCCAGTTTATCGTTTTTACAGCGCATTTTTAAAGAGCCATTTTTTTACCACCGATGCGAATGAGAAAGATACCATCATCGCAACCTTTCCTGTTGATGTTTGGCGTTATGAAGGAATTGCCTGGTATGTTCACACGACTTATCATGAAGGAACTTTACCGGTCTATCGCTTTTATAGTGATGCGTTAAAGAGTCATTTCTATACAAGGGATGAAAATGAAAAAAATGTCATCATCGCTACCTTTCCCGTTGATATCTGGAATTATGAAGGCATTGCTTACTATGCCTATCCCTGATGGACGGGCAATTCGGAGTGCAAACTTCAGTTTGCATCGCTGGCAGCGCAAGCTGAAGCTTGCAATCCCCTCCCCCAAGAAGGGAAAATTATTTTGAAACAGTTATTTTAGCCATGATTACCTGGTAACTTTTTAGACTTGAAGAAAAAACACCGAAACTAATATGGAGATCACATACTGTGATAACCAAATTTCACATCGACAATTTTAAGTCTCTCGTTAATTTCTCCATGCCATGTCATGCCTTGACATGCCTGATCGGAATGAATAATACGGGAAAAAGTACCATTTTACAGGCCATTGACTTTGTGGGTTGCATTGCGTCTGGAAATGTCAGCCAATGGTTAAAAGACAGAGCGTGGAAGATTAAAGAAATAAAATCACAGTTTAAAAGGCAATATAAAATAACATTTAAACTGCATTTTATTTTACAGGATAATAATTACGTTTGGGAAGGGACCTTGAAACTTCATTCCCTGAACTGCGATACCGAACGAATAGTACAAATTGGCTCAGAAGAAGATATTCTTTTAGAAGTTGCCAAAGGTTCTTATACCTTTTCATCAGGTTTGAAAAAATCAATTGACTTCAACTATGAGGGTTCTATTTTAGCCTCATTAAAAGAGCAAGTATTGAATGATGAATTAAGAGATATTAAAAAATTTCTTCAATCTGTTAAAACCTTAGAACTGCTTGATCCTTTGCTCCTCAGAAAACGCGCAAGGACAACTGAAGAAGATATCGGGATCGAAGGAGAGAAACTTTCCGCTTTTTTATACAATCTTCCTCAAAAAAAACAAAAAGCGATTTATCAACATATTCATCATCTTTTTGAGCATTTTGAAAATTATCATATAAAAGCAAAACGTTCAGGATGGAAAGAGCTTTGGATTATTGAAAAGGTTAGCGGTGTTCCCGGTACGTTTTTCCCATTTTTAAACACAGAAGCAAAGCATATCAGCGACGGCTTTTTGCGTATGTTGGCTATCTTTTCTCAATTGCAAACGAATTACGCAGTGTTGCTTTTTGATGAGATTGAAGACGGTCTTAATCATGAAGTTATGGAATATTTATTGGATGTCATGCTTAAATCCCCACAACAAATTTATTTTACAACCCACAGTCCGATGATTTTAAATTTTTTAGAAGACGAAGTTGCCCAAAATTCGGTCATATTGGTTTACAAGGATTATAAGGCAGGAGGGCAAACGAAAACTGTCCGATTTTTTGATATTCCCCAGATAAAGGATAAATTGGAATATATGGGGCCTGGTGAAATTTTTGCAAATGTTAATTTAAAACAATTGCCATGATTGAGATTATTATTTCAGGTGAAGGAAACTCGGATGTAGGGAAAAAGGATTATCTGACAAATCAATTTATTCCGGGGCCGATTACAATTCTTACCGATAAAATTATCCGCTTTTTCGATAAAGATGATGTCAATTATCAGTTTAAATCCCGTTTAGAATTAAAGCGTTATCCGATGACGCTCAAAGGCAAAAAGAAAAGATTTAAGAATGCGGCGACGGGAAAAGGGCATTCTGATTTAGCCTACAAGTTGGGTTGCCTTGCAAAGGAAAATAAGGCTCACGTTGCTGTGCTGATGCGCGATGCCAGGAAAAATCAATTTCTGTCTGTTTATAATGAAATTAAAAGTGGTTTTATTGCGGCAACGTTTGAAAACGGTGTTCCGGCGGTTCCTGTTCCTGAAAGCGAGGCATGGCTCGTATGCTGCTTGGAACCAAAGGAAAGCGGCCAAATAGAAAATTGCAAAACGGATATGAAGAAATTATTAGAGAATAAACTGATAAAAAGGCGTCTTCCTCATACAAATGATCGTTGGCGTGATATTGCCGATAACTGTATGATCGAACTGATAGAAGCTCCAAGTTTCAAGCAATATAAAAATGATTTGGAACAAAAAATGAACTACCCCGCCGCAAGCGGACGGGGTATCAAAAGGTAATTTTTTTTGAAGCGCCCCGAGGGGCGGGGTATTAAACCCAAAGCTTCGCAATAAAGTATTTATGATGACGGCCATTCTTAATTTATGAATATAATCTTGAATATTGGTTTGATGAAGAAACAACCGATAGATATCCGGATTTTGTCGTATCTGCCAGATAACTTTTTAACACCTTAGAAACTAAGATTGTTTTATGCATCGTGTTACGATAATTGTAATAATCGTTTGTTGTTACTTAACAGCTAACATTCCGCTAAATGCGCAACCGACCAGCCAACCTTCCGTTGCACCTACCACCGCACCGAATAGCGATCAGCCCCAGATTGGACCTGATCAAGCTGCCAAACCTGCGCCAATGACCGATATCTACGATATCAAACCGTTGGAAAACGCCGGTCTGAACCCGATGTTGTTTGTATGGATTGCGGCAGGTGTTATCATCGTCGCGCTTCTGATCGTACTTGCTATCATTTTATGGAAACGCAAAAAACAAAAGCAAGCGCCGGCAGCTCCGCCGATACCACCGGAAAAAATAGCTTTAATGGCGTTAAAGAAAATCGACCTGCTTATTGAAAAAGACGCCAGGCTGTTCTATTTTAAAATCACTGAAATTATAAGGGCCTATCTTCACGCCCGTTTCGGTCTTGACGCGCTTGAAATGACCACCGAAGAACTGGTGCCCAAGATTGCCACATTGAATTTGGACAAAAAATTGCAAAATAATCTGAAAGTATTATTTTATAACAGTGACCCGATTAAATTTGCCGAGAAACCGGCCAATCGCCAGCTTATGCAAAATGATTTCAAATTGGTTGAAACATTTGTGAACCAAACGACTCCCGCAGTTGATCAATAAATTCTGATACCTTAATATATGTTCCGTTTCGCATCACCCTTGTTTTTTCTTTTATTGGCCGCTGTTCCGGTGGCGATTTGGTTTCACAAAAAAAGAATACGGCGCCCGGTCATGAAAATCGGCAGTGTATCGTCGGTACGAGGACTGAAAGGCTCAATTGTCCTTAAAACGGCTTGGATTCTGTCATTTTTAAAATATACGGCCTTTATCCTTCTGGTCGTTGCAATGGCTCGGCCCCAATGGGGAACCCGTCACACCAGTGTATTAACCGAAGGCGTTAATATTATTCTGGCCGTGGATTTATCTGAAAGCATGGCCGCACTTGATTTTAAACGCAAAGGTAAAATCGTTAACCGGCTGGAAGCTGTCAAAGGCGTGGTTAAAGAATTTATTGCCAAAAGGAATGGCGACCGCATCGGACTGGTGGTGTTCGGATCACAAGCTTACACCCAACTGCCTTTGAACAGGGATTATAATACCATTGCAACTATTTTGGGAGAGCTCAAAATCGGATCAGCCGGTCCGAAAACCGCTATTGGCGACGCGATCGGCATCTCTTTGAAACGGCTCAAAGACATTGAAAGCAAGTCTGATATCATTATTTTGCTTACTGACGGACGCAGCAATGCGGGTGAACTGTCTCCGGAGGCCGCCACCGCAATTGCCGAACAAACCGGCGTCAAGATTTATACTGTCGGCGTGGGCCGTAAAGGCAAAGCGCCTTTTTTGGTCAACCATCCGCTTTTGGGGCAGCGCTATGTCTATCAGCAGGTGGATATTGACGAAACAACCCTGAAAGAGATTGCCGAACTGACCGGCGGCCTCTATTTCAGAGCGGAAAACACCGGTCGCCTTCAAAAGATTTATAACATTATTGACCGCATGGAAAAAACCGAAGTCAAAGTAAAATCGTTTGCCGAATATAGTGAATTTTACAGTTATTTGCTGATCAGCGCCCTGATTTTAATGGTAATCCGGGTGCTTTTGGTCAACACTAAGTATTTGAGGATGCCATGAAGTTTTCCCACCCTGAAATGCTTTTATTGATATGGCTTGCGCCGCTATTGGGGGCTGTGTTCGCTTTCGGAATGCGCAAACGGCGACGTATTTTAAAACGCTATGCTTCTGAAAAAGGGCTTACGGTGATCGCGCCGAGCGTCAGTCCGGGACGCCGCCGTATAAAAGCCGGCCTGATATCAGTAGCGATTGTTTGCATTGTGTTGGCACTGGCGGGCCCGCAATATGGGTATCACTGGCAGGAAACAGAGCGGCGCGGCATTGATATTGTGATTGCGCTGGATTGTTCCCGAAGTATGCTGGCCAAGGACATTGATCCCACCCGTCTGGATCGCGCCAAACGTGAAGTGATTGATTTGCTTGGTATGTTGCAAGGCGATCGGGTCGGGTTAACCGCCTTTGCCGGGGCCGCTTTTTTGCAGTGCCCGCTGACAATAGATTACACTGTTTTTAATCTTTTTTTAAACTCCCTGACCCCTGAATCCATACCCGTTGGCGGAACGAATCTGGCTGCCGCTGTCAATGTATCCCGTGAGGCATTTAAAACAGAAACCAATTCGGATAAAGCGATTATTTTGATCACCGATGGTGAGAGTACTGACGGCGATGTTTTAAAAGCCGCTAAGTTAGCTGCCAAAGATAACATCAAGATTTTTTGCATTGGGGTGGGGAAAGAGGGCGGTGCGCCGGTTCCTGGTAAGGAGGGCGGGCTTAAAAAAGATGCTTCCGGCAAAATTATTATAACCAAATTGGATGAAACCACGCTTAAAAAAATAGCCGCTATCACCGCAGGTGCTTATGTACGTTCGGTTACCGGCGATATGGATTTGGATACGATTTACCGCGATGAAATACGAGCTAAGATGGATGCACGCACCCTTACCACCGGACGCCAAAAAATCGGTGAAGACCGTTTTCAATGGTTTCTGATTGTGGCGATTATCCTGTTTCTAATCGAATTATTCCTGCCCACAGCCAAAAAAACGGTTGCCGCTTTTTTTATACTCGGCATTCTTCTAGGCGTTACACCCCAGACTCAGGCCGCCAGTGTTCATTCTAATTTAAAAGCCGGCCAGGAAGCCTTCACCCAAGGTGATTATGAAACCGCTTTGAAACATTTTATTGACGCTCAATTAGATAATCCGGACAACCCCAAAATTGCCTACAATATTGGCAACACCTATTACAAATTAGGCGATTATGAAGCCGCCTTGAAATCCTTTCAGGAAGCACTCAAGAGCAAAGACGCGCAAATCCGGTTAAAAGCGCTTTATAACACTGGTAATACGCATTTTCGTCAGGAAAAATATAAAGAGGCGCTGGCAAGTTACGAAAAAGCTTTGGGAATTGATCAGAATGATCTGCAATCCCGCAAAAATATTGAGTTTGTTAAAAAGGTGATGGCCCAAAAAAAACAGCAGCAGGAGCAGAATAAATCGAAACCTGATAACAAGAAATCGGAAAAAGAGAAAAAGGAAGATTCCGATAAGAAAAACTCGCAACCCCAAAATGATCCCCCTGAAAAGCCTGATGAAAACAAAAAATCGTCTTCGGAAAAAGATGACCCGCAAAAAAAAGGCGCCGCACCTCAAAATCAACCGCCTGAAGATAAAGATAAAAAGGATGCTGAGGCCCCGAAAAAAGAAAAAACGCAGTCAGCGGGTTCAAAGCCAGACGAACCCGGAAAAGATGATAAAAATAATGCTGAACAGGCGCAACAGGCCCTTAACCGTCTGAAAGATCAGCCCGGCAAAGCGATGATGCCCATGTATGCACCGCCGCGTGTGGAGAAAGATTGGTAATATGCGTCGTTTTATCATAGTTTTGCTTTTAATCGTAGGATTACCGCATCGCGCCCTGGCTTTGGAAGTCAAAGCTGTGGCAGATCGTAATCACATCACTACCGGTGAAACCGTTCAATTGACTGTGACGATAAAAAACGGCGAAGGGAACGTCGATGTCACCCATATCCGTGATTTTAAAGTAACCTCCCAGGGAACCCAGACCAGTGTGCGTATTGTCAATAATAGTGTTTCCCGGGAAATTAATCACACGTATACGTTGATTCCACTAAAAACAGGACGTCTCACTATTCCACCGTTAACCGTGACAACGGGTGGCAAGCGCAGCCGAACCCAACCGATAACCGTCAGGGTGACCAAAACGGCTCCTCGAACAAACAGTACAAGTGATATTTTTGTCACTGCCACCGTGTCGAATGCCAACCCTTATCAAGGCGAGCAGTTCGTTTACACATTTAAGTTTTTCAGCGCGGTGCGGTTTCAAAACGCCGGGTTTCATAAAGAGCCCGAATTCCCCGGATTCACCGCCAAAAAAATCGAAAAAAACCGTTCCTATCGAAAAGTGATTGGAAAACGAAACTATAACGTTATTGAGTTAACTTATATTCTGATTCCGCTGAAATCAGGTGATCTCACGATTGAACCTTCCATTTTAGGTTGCGATATTCCCAGTGGCAAGCGTCAGCGCCGAAATAATCCGTTTGACAGCTTTTTTAACGATCCCTTTTTTGGCAATTACGCACGCAAACAACTCAGCACCACTCCGATTGCGGTTAAGGTGAAGCCATTGCCCGGGTATGGCGGTGATCAGCCTTTTTCCGGACTCGTGGGGCATTATTCAATCCATGCCGCCTTAGGTGACCGAAAAACAGCGCAGGCCCAAATTAAAACCGGGAATTCCGTCACACTGTCAATTACTGTCACCGGAACCGGCAACATCATGGATGCCGGGGATCCCCTGGCGCACATTCCGTCTGAATTTAAAGTCTACAAGGATACCCCTGATGACAAGATTGAATTGACGCCGCAAGGATTTAAAGGCCAAAAAGTATTTCGGCAGGCCTTGGTGCCCACCAAAGCAGGGCATTACACGATTGAACCGGTTCAGCTCACCTATTTTGATGTTGAAACCGGTGCGTATCGAACCGTTTCCTCCGAAACGCTGGCCCTTGATGTGCAACCGCCGGATCCGGATGAAGTGGATGAAACGATCCATAAATTCACCACATCCGCCCAAACCGAATCTCCCGCGCTTAATAAACTGAAAGTCAAACGAACCGGCCATGATATTCTTACGGTCAAAGATGATCTTGACAGTTTGAAATCACAATCACCGCTTGCCTGGCATCGGTTTATGATCTATTTGGCAGCGCCGCTGCTTGGTTACTTGATTTTGCTGATGACGCTTAAAATAACGCGCAAGCAAGACAATGCTTACCAGCGCATGGCCCGCCGCGCCGAGCAAGCGTTAAAAACGGCCCAACAACAAAGCGCCGCAGATGAATCTTTTTTCACGCTATTGTACACCGCGCTTGTTTCCGCAATTTTATCCACTGCCGGCAAGCAGGGGACATTGCTCACATACACGGAAGCGCGTGATATTTTAATTACCGGCGGCCATTCAGATAAAATCGCCGACAAAGCCGCCGCCTTGCTAAAGCAGGTTGAATCCGCCCGCTACAGTGGCATCATCAAAGATGAAGCCTCCGGACAAAACTTGTTTACTGACGTTAAATCCATGATCAGGAGATTGCTACGCCAATGAAATTCGGGTCGATCTTATTTATCATCAGCGTACTGCTGTTGCTGGCAAACAGTTCAACAACGATGGCTGGAAAAGACATATCAGGGCTGACAACGCAACAGACCGCTGCCTTTTTAAACGGCCTGAACGCATATAAAAACGCGGCCTACGACGATGCCATCATGCAATTTAATCAGGTTGCGGCGACCGGTGTCATAAACGGTAAACTTTATTATAACCTGGGCAACGCTTACATGAAAAACGGTGATTTAGGCAATGCGATTCTCTGGTATGAACGGGCGTTAAAGCGAATCCCGGCTGATCCTGACCTCAAATTTAACCTTGATTATGCACGCGGTCTGGTAAAAGATAAAAAGGAGAGTGAACAAGCCCCTATATTAAGGGTGCTGTTTTTCTGGAACCATCTTCTAAATGGGTTGAATATCCAACAGATCGCTATTATCCTTAATATCAGTTTCTGGTTGCTGCTGGCAGCGCAGCTATTTATAAGAAAAAAGATTCTGAAAGCACCGGCAAGTGTTATTTTACTGCTCACCGTCATATTCACCGCCACCGCTTTTTATAACAGTTATGCGGCTCAATATCGTCGGTATGCGGTGGTCCTTCCTGGAGAAGTCGCGGTGCGCTCGGGATTAACAGGGGACTCCACTTCTCTTTTTGTGCTGCATGCCGGCACAAAAGTTAAAATTGAAAAAGAAAACGGAAGCCATTACCGTGTCTTTTTTGCGCATAGTAAAATCGGATGGGTGAATAAAACTCAATTGGGATTGATTGATTGAATATGAAAGGTGTTAGCGTGCGATGGCTAAAAATTATGGAAACAACACTTGACGGGCAGATTCGGGTTTGATCTTTAGCCTTGCCTCGGATTTTCTTTCGATGTCATTCGCGGCTGCCAGCACAAGGCGGACAAAGTAAAGCGGAAAGCCGTTCCGCTTCTTAAACCTTGATGCGGCTATAAACGACGCGGAACAGCTTTCCGCGTTACATGTGTCCCGGCTTATGTTTGCAGCCTCAAAGGAAGACATGATTTTAAACTGCGCGGAGTTAAAGGTGCCGGTAAAGCGCAGGGTCTCTTTTGTTGCCAGGATGATTTTATTATTAAAGCGTCGCCGAAATCCCGCCAAAAACTTTTTGCCAAAATTGATTCATCCCATCCCCAGGTTTACGCGCGCCTGGCCCAGGTGTAGGAAGCCGCTGTAAGGACTTGGACAATAGTTTTCCTGTAGTATTTGAGTTAAAAATATTTTGTCCTGCAAGGATGAGACACTGAATTCATGTCAATTACAGTAAATTCAGACCAAAAATAAACCGAAATAAAAATAGCGGAAAATTTTTGTCCAAGTCCTTACATCTGTACACGCCCCCGCGGTTTACCTGATACCAATTGCGAAAATTAAACTCCCAAAAAAAAACAAACAAAGCTTGACAATTTTTTTGTTCTTTGAAATTCCTTGGAGAAAAGTTTTTAAAACTTCTCTTGGAGGGAATATCAAAAATGAATCTGAAAAAGACAGGCAGCACAATAAATATTCCGCTATTTTTTCTCGAGTATGATTTTTTAAGCAAATATAAAAACGAATCTGATCCCAGAACACGGATTCGATAATTAGGCCTATATCATATACAGTCAGGTAAAACCTTCTCGGAAGTGGCTCGGATGCTTTTATTCGGACACAAAACAGTATCCGAATGGCTTGTTCGTCACATTTCAGAAGGGATAGCGGGGCTGACTGATAAGCCAGGCAGAGGAAGGAAATCCAAATTATCCGCCGAAGAGGAACTGGTTTTAAAAAAAATAGTACTCCGTCAGATATTGGAAAGAGAAGGCGGGCGTCTGAAAGGAACGGAAATTGTTGAAATATTAAAGGTGCGATTCGGAGCGGATTACACTTTGTCAGGTGTTTATGATTTACCAGCACGTCTTAATATTGTCTGGATCACTGTTCGCTCAAAGCATCCTAAGGCGGATCCCGAAAAGCTGAAAGATTTTGGCATCCTTCATTTGTTGGTTTACACTTTTTAATGTAGGGTGGGTGGAGG
>JAOZRC010000636.1 GCA_029940345.1 Desulfobacterales bacterium | reverse complement strand
ACGAAGCCGTGGAAGCCGCTTCCATGTTTTTTTCCGGGGGGACGACCATGCTCGCTTTACGCGATAATGCGCAGGTCCATGACCAGTTTGTGGCGGATGATTCCGAGTATGCCGACGGTGTCCCGATCTTTTTACTCGTGAGCGAAAATACCGCCAGCGCCTGCGAAATATTCACCATGATCCTTCAGGAAAATTTAAGAGCCCTTGTTATCGGTGACCGAACCGAAGGGAAATGCCTGGCCCAAAGATTCTTCGAGTTCAAGGATGCATCTGCCTTAAAACTCTCCGTATTGGAGGCATTCGGAATCAATCAACGGTCATGTCAGAATACGGGCATCGAACCGGATATCGAATTGCTGCCGGACCGTTTTATCAATACCGGTTATGTTGTGGATAACGGTTTGTCGCTTGCCGGCGACGGCGTGGGATTCGTATGTGCTGAAACTGTTTATTCCGATTTTGAAGCGGCAATGGCAGGTGTCACGCCCATCGCCTTTTCCCTTGATATGAAAAATATCAATGCGGCGGTTATCGAAACGGGCGCTCCCGCAAACGGATGGCGCGCCTGCCTGGGCCCTGAACACTCGGACAAGAATTTGGCTTTGTTGCAAAAAAAGGTCAACGGTCTGTTCGATGACAAATTCATTGTCGTGAAACCGTTTGAGAACTATCCATGGATAAATGATAAAAATCAATAATATGCTAAAAACAGCAAAAAGCCACGCCCCATTATTTTTCATTTGTGCAATACTATTGTTTATTTCAGTCATGTTTCTTTTTCCATGCAGATCCGTGGCGGAGAGCATCCCCCCAAAATCGGTGAGGGTCGAGGATATTCTGACAACTGGCGGGCAAGGGAAAAAATACACCCGTGACAGCGATTTCGACCAAGGCGCCATGGTCAATCTTAACCATAATCTTCCGAACAACAATCGCCTTCAGCTCAATGAACATTTGACCACGTTTCCTTTCATTTGGATTGCACTTTCAGGCAAGGGAACCATAGCTAAAATCCATACCGAGACAGGTAAAATTGTCGGGGAATACATATCATCACCGCAGGGCCGGGGCCGGAATCCATCACGCACCACCGTTGATCTTAAAGGCAATGTATGGGTGGGCAATCGTGGTGAAAGTCAAGGAGGCGTCGGTTCCGCCGTACATATCGGTTGCCTGGAAAATTCACAATGCATTGATAGAAATCAAAACGGTCGCATTGATACATCCACCGGTCTGGGGGATGTCAAACCCTGGCCGAATACCGGGGGACAAGACAATAACGGAGGTGTATCAACCGCGGAAGATGAGTGCATCATTCATTATGTCAGGGGAGGCAATGCCGCCACGCGCCATCTCACCGTGGACAAGAATAACAATATCTGGATAGGCGGCTATTCCGGGCAACGCCGCTTTGTGCTTGCAGACGGCAATACCGGTGAAATCATACAGCGCGCCGAGCCTTTTGAATGCGGGGGCTATGGCGGTTTGATCGATGGCAACGGTGTGGTGTGGTCCGCAGATTTTGGCGCAAGCCGGTTACTGCGTTTCGATCCCGCGACCCGGCAGGCCGAGTGTCTTCGCATATCGCATTCTTACGGATTGGGCATTGACCGGCAGGGGAATATTTGGAACGCCCAGTATAGTAATAACACAATTACCAAGATTGCTCCGGATGGTGCGGTTTTAAAGCAAATCCGATCCGCTCAACGCCTTCCGCGGGGGCTTGCGGTCAGTTCGTTCGATGATCATGTCTGGGTGGCCAATTCCGGTTCTGACACCGTCACACGGTATGACAATGATGGGAATGAACTCGCTGTGATTCCATTAGCGGCAAACCGTAAGGAGCGCCGGCCTGCCGACAACGTTCAGATTATTCTAGGCAATATTCTGAAATCGGTGGGCCTGTCTCAGCAGGGCGGAAGCCATCCGACAGGGGTTGCCATTGATGCCGCGGGTAAAGTATGGGTTGCGAATTTTCGGTCCGATAATGCCATGCGCATCAATCCGAACACCAACAAAGTGGATATGATTGTTCATCTCGGAAAAGGTGCAAGACCATATAATTATAGTGATATGACCGGAAGTGTCGCGCTAGGCAAAACATCGCCTCAAGGTACATGGACGGTCATATATGACAGCAGTCAATCCAAAAACGCTTGGGGAACCGTACACTGGGACAGTATTGATAACGGGGGAACGGTGAATGTCCAGGCTCGCAGCGCGGAGTATGAAGCGGCCCTGGGCCAGCATCTCTATATTGAATTGTCAAATGATGGGAAAAGCAAAACCGTTCCCAATGGGCGTTACCTGCAAATCGAGGTCAAACTGACGCCGTCTCCCAATGGTAAAAGCCCGATTCTCAATGAAATTTCAATTGGCGCCCAAGGTCAAGGAATTTTACTTGCTGACCATCGCAACACCTGTGTTGAAATCAATCATTTTACCCCAACCGCTTCTCCGAAGACCATTTCCGTTAAATTGCCGCTACTGGTTGCGGTATTGTTGGCGGAAGTCGGCTATTATGCGAAATCAGTAGATGAAGATATTGATCTGGTTGATCTCGAAACAGCATTGATGGTTTTTCAAAAAGACATCGGTATCTCCATGACTGGCCGCATCAACGAAGCAACCTGGAACAAACTCAAAAATTTAAAATTCGGATCTGAAAAAATGAACCGGTTAAAAACGTTGCGGTGTCAATAATCAAGCACTTCGCTATCCGCACTCGTTTAATGTGAATAATAAACACCTGCATTATCTCGGAGGAACCGGGAATGATAAAATTGTTTCTTGTTTTACTGAGTTTTATCCCCTTACTGTATTCATGCAGTGCTATGAATCCAAGAGTATATCTGGCAAAGAAACATATAACGCAATGGGTAAGTATGACAGCTAAGGCTAACAGCCAATATAGGCTGGGTTTATTCACTGCGGCAACGCCACTTGCGGAAAAAGCCTATGAATATGCGAATAAGCATCTGAAACAAAATCATCAGGTTACAATAGTCTCTCTCAACAACTTAGCAAACATATATCTTTCCAAGGGATGGCATGAGAAAGCAGAACCATTGTATAAAGAAGCATTGCAACGGAGTGAAACATTTCTGAGCAAAACACATCCGGATACGCTGGATTGCATGAACAACTTAGCTTTGTTATATCAAAAACAGGGCCGGTACCGCAAAGCGGAGCCTTTGCAGGAAGAAGCTTTGAGGCGGAATAAAGCTGTTCGGGGCAAAATGCATACCGGCACTCTGAAGTCACTTAACAATTTAGCTTTATTATATACTTGGCACGGTCATAATTGGTGATTTTGAAATATGTCTTAAGCCTATGAATTAAGGCATTGATCAAATATAAAATCACCAATTATGGCCTTCATGAGTATATCAGAGACAGGGCCGCTACGGTGAAGCGGAACCCATGTTCAAAGAGGCTTTGCTATTAAGTCAAAAGATTAGCGGCAATGAAGCCCCGGACACCCTTATATTCATGGGGAATCTGGCCGATTTGTATAACTGCCAGAGGCGTTATAAGGAAGCGCAACCGTTGTATGAAAAGGCCTTACGGCTGCTTGAAAAAATACAT
>JAOZRC010000072.1 GCA_029940345.1 Desulfobacterales bacterium | reverse complement strand
AACAGATCGAAAAAGTGTTAACTACTTTAGCTGTCTTATGAAGGATGCCCAAAATTTTAATATGATTTTGGCATCTTTCATTAGTCAGTTTACACTTTTTAACGGAGTGCCAAACTTACAGTTTGGCGTTTGATATACGGAAAACGGTTCACCGCTAAACTGTAAGTTTAGCACTCCTCCAAATGGCAAACCGGAAAATGAAGGATGCCTTTTATTCTCCTCATTTTTAAATTTTGAAAATTCTGATTCAAACAATTAATCTTGCACCCGACATTAGATAGTGTGAACTTTTTTTTGGCTATTTTGAAGGGTGCCTAATCTACTTTTTTAAAAATATTAGAATGACATTTGGAGACGCCATGCAAACAAAACATAAGATTGGCATTGTTTTAGTCATCTTTTTGCTGGGGATGCCTTGCCTGGTTCATGCTGTCGGAGGTATTCACGTTGTTGTTAAATCTGAAATTACAGATCGCAATCCAGTAGTGAATATATGGCTGAACGAGGTATACAAAGGTGCGATAAAGGGCCGGGAAGGCATTTATTTTAATCGTTTAAAAGCGGACCTTTACCATATCAAGGCAGTCACTAAGGGATTTGAACCGTTTTACACTGATGTGCGTGTATCAGATGATCAGGTTGTCAAAGTTCGGATCAGTTTTATTTTTCCAGAAATGAAGAGTGAGGATGTTGTCAGCACTGAAAATATGGCGATGGTTAAACAAGTTGGCACGGTAATTTTTAAAAGCGTTCCCTTGCATGCGTTTATCTATCTCGACGGTAAAAGAATGGGTGCAGCAGATAAAAAAGTGGGTAATATTTTTGTTGGCAGCCATTCCATCGGATTTGCTTTTAAGAATAAATCCGTAGGAGGCGTTTTTGAATTGAAGCCCAATGAAACGCTTATCATTACGGGTATTTTGAAAGAAAACCAGATTGTAAAAGAAGTATCGATCGCCAGTACTGAAGTAGAACATGACTTTGGACAAGGTAATAAAGATGAAGAATTTTCAATTGCAGACACACACTGGGAAGGATCCGAATGCAATACATACGGCGATTGTTGGAAACTCAAAGTGTCTTTCAATGCCGACGGATTTGTAAAAGTCAGTGGTGGGATGACCAATAGGGTTGAATGGGTGCAAAATGTTAATATCGTAGAGCTTTTTGCATCACCGGATGGTGAAAAAATTAAAGTGGGTGAATTTAAAATCAAAGCCGGAAAACCAATCCGAATGGAAGGTTGGGAAACCATGTCAAACCATACTGCCAAATTAAAACTTATCACGCAAGAGATGTAAACATACTTGATCGATTAAGGGCGTATTTGTAATCTGATTTATTGACTCAGCAAAATCAAAACCCGTTAAACATTAAAGTGAATGACGGGGTATTCAGATAACGTACGTTGACAGGGGTATAAATTTGGAAGGAAGAATCATCGTTATCACTTCAGGCAAAGGCGGTGTTGGTAAAACGACCGCTACGGCCTCAATCGGAGCGGCTTTGGCCATGGAAGGCCGACGCGTTGCTGTCGTTGACATGGATATAGGTCTTCGCAACCTGGATGTTATGATGGGATTGGAAAACCGAATTGTCTTCAATATTGTTGATGCCGTTCATGGCAGATGCCAGCTCAGACAGGCGGCTATCAGAGACCGCCGCATAAAAAACCTTTTCCTTATCCCCGCATCCCAGAGCGATAATAAAAACGTTCTTACGCCAGATGATATGATTCGGTTTTCCAAGAAATTACGTAGTGAGTTTGACTTCGTTTTTATGGATTGTCCTGCCGGAATTGAACAGGGTTTTGAAAATTCCGTCGCCGGCGCTAATGACGCAGTAGTGATATGTACCCCCGAAGTGGCGTCTGTGCGTGATGCGGATCGCGTTATCGGTCTTCTATACGCCCGTTCAATTACGCCCCGTTTGGTTATCAATCGCATCGTCCCTGATATGGTGGCAAATGGTGATATGTTAAGCCATGATGATGTCTTAGATGTGCTATCAATTGAATTGATCGGATTGGTTGAAATGGATGACCGGGTGGTTATCGCCACGAATACGGGTACACCGCTTGTTATGCAAAAAGGTTCCGCCGCCGGGGAGGCATTTCAGCGTATTGCCAAGCGTCTCAATGGTCAGCATGATCTTCCGATTATCGTTCCTAGCGCTTCCAAATCAATATGGAAAACAATAGGCACTAAATTTGGAATCCGTAGATAAGGTAATGCCCATGATCAATGGATTTTTTCGCAGACTGATGAGAAGTAGTAAGGGCGGCAGTAAAAATGTTGCTAAAAAACGGCTTAAATTTGCCCTGATTTATGACCGTCTGGAAGTGTCGGATGATACGCTGAACAATCTGAACAGGGATATTATTGAAGTGATTTCACGATATTTTGAAATTGATAAAAAAGCCTTTAAATTGGATATCTGCCGTTACGACGATGTTTCAGCGCTGGTTGTCAATACACCCATTATAGCGACTAAACATAAAAAACGAGCTAAGTCGAAAAAGGCCAAATAGTTGCCACATTCCTGAAATGCAAAATCAGCAGATAGAAATTCTTTCATTTTATCGACCATTTCTGACTACAATCAGTGCAAAAAATAGCTAAGGACGCCAATTTTCAGGAGGCTTTCAGACTAAGAGCCTGTTTGATAAGTCGTAATCAAACAGGCTCTATGGAAATTTTTTGGAAAATTCCCCTTAAACAATATCATTCGTGTACTGTAGTTTCAATGGCTATAAAAAATATTAGCAAATCAGTATCTTCATACCGCACCTGACACGCTTTGGCATTCATATAAAAAGGCGCTTGATTTTTACAGAAATGTCGGAGCTTAGGCAATTCCGTTCCGCCGGAATGCATCTCTCCCATTTTACTAAGCACGGAACTGACACTCTCATTATTGATATCACAGATATCTGCAAAGTGGCGGCCAATCAATTCTCTATTTTTAAAACCATAGAATTTTTCAGCCGCGGGATTGGTTTCCCGAATTTTTAATGTTGCTCGATTGATGATTAAGATGGGATTCGGGGCGTTAACAAACAGTAAATGATATTTATGCTCCGATTCGCTTAAAGCCTGCATTATCATCTTTTGCTCGGTTATATTGGTAAGCGTACCGATAATAAATTGAATATTACCATGGTCATTAAAAATGACCTTTCCTTTGCCTTCGATCCAAAGGATATTTCCGCTTTTTGATCTGATACGGTATTCACGTTTGTAATATCCGCCTGATTTCAGGGCCTGCTTAAAGGTTTCCTTGGCCGGTTCGATCTCTTTTTCATCAATGAAAAGGTCAAACAGTTTGACGCGCCGGGAAAAAAAATCCTCCCTGCTATAGCCTGTCAATGTTTCAATGCGGTCATCAAAAAATTCCATAGATCCATCGGCATAACCGCGGCAAACGATACTGGGCATGTTTTCAATTAGCGCCCGATTTTCATTCTCTCTCTGCTGCACTCTCGCATACGCTTTAGAGAGTTCTGAGGTGCGTTCCCTGATTCGCTTTTCCAA
This sequence comes from Desulfobacterales bacterium, assembly GCA_029940345.1. GTDB lineage: Bacteria > Desulfobacterota > Desulfobacteria > Desulfobacterales > JAUCGF01 > JAUCGF01. Next base: position 9,871 of record JAOZRC010000072.1, on the reverse strand, counting down.
CCCCTGGTTTGCGGTGCGCAAGTCGCCCTCAACGCACCATTTGGCAGACAGTGCGGATGCCCATTGGTTAATTTCATGCAAGTGAAACGGTTTTTGCACATAAAGCAATTTGTCTTTGGGAAGAATACGATGGGAAAAGTCCCGTGGATGAAAATCGGAAAAAGCGGTTACGATTACAATATGAATAAATGGGTCTAAGTTTCGAATTTGTTGAGCGGTCCACATGCCGTCCGGTCCTGGGGGCATGCGCACATCAATAAAAGCGACGGCAAAAGGCTGCCGTACTTCCATTGCCGACTGCACAACTTCGATTGCCTGGTCACCTTGAGTACAAAGCGTAAGCTCAAATTCCTCTGAGTGCAGGCGACCGGGTTCCCTGTTAGTTGCGTTCTTTTTTTTTTCAATCTGATCAATCGGGTATTGTTCCGGACATAGCGCGGCTTGGTATAAGTCTAAAAAGATTGATTCATCCTCAACAACAAGAATCCGCGCGGGACTTTTTTGAATTGTGTTCATTAGGGCTAATCCTTTCAACGCAACCGGCAATAGTGTCTCTCAAATAATTATCTGATTTTAAGATTTGGTTCAAACGTCCGGTGCTTGAGTTTCCGCATATTCAGCGGCTTCACGCAGAAATGCCAGGGACTTCAAGGCTGATTCTTCATCAATTTTATGGATCGCAAATCCGGCGTGGATAATCACGTAATCACCGACCACAACATCTTCGAGCAGGAGCAGGCTGGCGTCTCTTCTGACGCCGTCAATTTCAATGGTTCCGATATTATTTTCAATTTTGACAACTTGTGAAGGAATGGCAAGACACATTAGCAAATACACCTTTCAAAAGCACAATTGGCTTTACTTTTTTCTGTTTTACGGTGATAGGATCCCCCCAGACGTTCAATTTCGGTCAAAACCTTACTAATGATAGGGTCAATTTGTTTCTGCACCGTGGGTGTGAGGACAATGCTGAGGGTGTCGATATCTTCCGGTTCAACACCCAAAATAACAGTTTGGGGCACATGATCAAGCGCCTGACATAATGTCAGCGCTTCTAAAAAATCAATCTGATGTAACGAATTTTTGGCGCGCACTCTTTCCGGAATCTGGTTACCTTCCAAACGATACAGGTCACCCGGATCACCATGATTACGGATAACATCGACAACAATTAAATAGTCAGCCTCTGCCATCACACCCAGAAGGTTCAATCCAAGCACGCCGCCATCTGCCACCGCAACATTGTCGGAAAAATCATACTGTTGCAGTATCCGCTCAACGACCCGTACGCCAAAGCCTTCATCGGTCATAAGGATTGAACCGATTCCTAATATTAGTATTTGTGTTGGTTTCATATTATTTAAAAGAATGAATATAGTTTTTAAAAAGATTATTTTGGGTTTATAATAGTGAAGTCATTTCGCAATCAATCCTAAAAAAGTATAGCGCATTCTAGGCGAACAAACTTAAACCGGAAGTGTGAATTGCGGTTCGCCCAGGGTAAATTCGCCTGAAGCGATCTGTTTTTTCAAAATAGCGGCAATTTCACGCGCTTTGACCATACTTGAGAGGGGAACAGTATGAACATCTTTTCCATCCAATTTGATACGGCCGCTTTTCAATTCGGCATAGGAGACTTGCCCCAGACTCTTATTGACGCCCAAAGGATAATCATTCCCATAGTCGACGATCTGAGTAAAAATATCTTCATCCGTTATCGCTGTGTATTCAGCAATTTCCTCATTCAGAATCGGGATGGGAATGCCGAGTCCTACTGCTAAAGAGCATCCGTACCCTTGAAGGCTCACACCAACAAGCCACTTGGGACTCATTTGTTTTAAATCTCCCATTACCCACAAGGTTCCGGCCGGCGAAACAGGCACACCTTTAGGCGTTCTGGGTTTAGACGGATTGTGCTGGGTGCCAGGGAAAGTGACCCATCCGACGCCGCCTCCCAGGAAAATACGGGTTCCCAAACCGATGGTTTTGTAGAAAGGATCATTAAAGAGCGGACTTAACTGTCCGGCTGAACAATAGTTGGCATTTGCAGCATGGGGTTTCAAAGCGCCCATGTAAGTATATTTCGTTTTATCAGTAAGGTTTACCGCACAGTTGTAGTTTTGATAGCCGTTGCGAATATTGCATAAGGTTGCGCTAGGAACTGTTTTAAGCGATATTTCCATTTCAACCTGACGGTTAGGATAACAATCGGTTCCGTAGGCCGTTGCTTTTAAATGGACATTTTGACCTGCCAGCAGGTCTTGAATCACATGGCCCCCTCCATAGTTAAATTCTCCCGGATAAACTTTATTAAGCGGATCATCATCACAAGGTTCGGTTGCCCCGATAAAACAATCGACAGCCGCCACTCCCGTATAAGCGGGAACATTGTTCAGCCAAACCTTTGACGCTTTTATGCCCGGTTTGGTATGGCCGAAATTGATGAACGCGCCGGAAGAACACATGGGTGCGAATGTTCCCGTGGTCACCACATCCACTTGTCTGGCGGCTTCCACCGTGCCGTGATCTTTGACTATATCAATTATTTCTTCAGCCGTTACGACAACAACTTCGCCGCGTTTGATTTTGGCATTAATTTCCTGATAGGTTTTATTAACTTTAAATGCGTCTATAGTAGGCAATTAAGTATCCTTTTTGATCGCTTCAATTTTGTTCGTTATATTTTTTCGAATCCATGCGGCATCCCACCATTCAATAGGCGTGATAAAAGTTTTATGAATCATCATACCGAAGTGAAGATGATCACCGCCGGCGAGTCCCGTCATCCCCGAATTTCCGATGATCGCACCTTTGGACACCGGCTGCCCTTTTTTAACACTTATGCGGCTTAAATGCGAATATGTGCTAAATAAGCCAAACCCATGATCAATAATAATCGTTTTACCATAAATTCCAATCCTTCCTGTGAAAGTTACTTTGCCTTTATTGGCAGACGGCACGGGCGCATGTTTTAAGGAGGCCAGATCGACACCGAGATGAACCTGGTGGTCTATGGTTTCTCCTTTATATTTATAGGTGCGATGGTCGGCAAATCCGGCTCGGGGTGCTGAATTGGGAAACCTTAGAAAGTCCCCGGACCAATATAAGGTATTATCCGTAGTAGCCGTAATTTTGACCAATTGCTGATAATTCTCCTGTCGCATCTTTTGATTGACTTTAAGAAACTGTTCAGACAAGGACAGATTTTCATTGGCAGAGAAATAGGTTTTAAATTCTGGCATCTTGCGTTCGAAAAAACGATCACTTAGCGTTATGGTGTCTTTTTTAAATTTTTTTGCGCGGACATGAAACGGAAACCCGGCCTTGGAGGTGTTGCCTGCTTCATCAGTAGCCTGCAAATAAAGAGCGGTTTCAGGTCCTTGACGATAATCCAAAGCGAAAAAAGCCATTAATACATAAGGGTCTTTAAAATTTCCTGAATAGCCTGGGAAAAAGTTTTCACCAACATAAACACCACTTAGGGAGCAGTTTTCAGAGACCTTATAAATAATAAGGCCGGCACCGCCTTGTTGAATATTGTGGACACGCGTAAGAATGTCAATTTCCGGTGGATGTGTATCTATTATTATCTTTTTTCCAATATTTTGATGGTTTCCCTTGCCCCAGTTCCGCCAGGATTGGTCGGAAGCGACAATACGCAGGTTTGCCGGGCCGTCGGTGAGTCCAAGTTTTTTAGGTGTGACTGTAATTGGAAACGTATCTTTCAGTGTCCCTCCACGGCCTAACAAATCAACCTGCGCAAAATTGGTTTTATCTATTAAAAGTCGTTCTTTACCATTTTGCACCAAACCGGCCCGTATCTGCCTTAAACCGCTGGATTCATCGGCCACGGTTATGGTGATTTTTTGAGAAACGCCAATCACTCCGGATTTCAAGCTTGTAGTGATGGTCGGCTTATCACTTTCAAGCCGATGAATTAAAAGCCATGATAGCGCCACAATAAATATCACACTGAAAAAAAATAAAAACCAAAGTTTGAATCTGCTTGTACCTAATTTCAACTTGTACCTGCTTATGTTAAATTTAAAACTTCATATCATATAAAAGATTTATCATTAACAATAAAAGAAGCGCTTATCAAGGCAAAGTTTGATACAATTTGTTAGGATATTGGCACGAAATTTGAAATTCAATTAATTCAATGAGTTAAATGTTCACACCGATAAACAAAAGAAGCCCAATTATATTTTTAACTACCTGATATAACAACTTAATATATGCTATCAAAATGTTTTTTGATGAAAGGAATTTCATTTATTGACTTTTACGATAACGCACGCTAAATATTAATTTATTCGTATGAAGTTTTTAATACAATTTGGAAATATCCTAACATCCTCCATTATAGAAAATAGGACTTGTTGCTATGGCTTTTCCTGAAAATAGCGTTAAAATATTTTGGGAACCGAAAGCACCGCTTGTACTGATTGCAGGCCCATGTGTTGTTGAAAATTATGAAACAACTTATGAAATAGCGCGCTTTCTTAAAACGCTGACACAACAGTTAGAAATACCCTTTATATTTAAAGCGTCTTATGATAAAGCTAATCGAACATCAATTCAATCCTTCAGAGGCCCCGGGCTTAAAGAAGGAATTGATATTTTAAAGCAGATCAAAGTTTCGCTGGATATTAATATTCTTTCGGATATTCATGAGATCAATGAACTTGAAACAGCCGCTGACGTATTGGATATTATTCAGATACCGGCCTTTTTATGTCGGCAAACCGATCTTATTGTCGAAACCGCCAGCACAGGAAAACCTGTCAACATTAAAAAAGGCCAATTTCTGGCGCCGTGGGATATGCGCAATGTTGTTGCTAAAGCAACTTCCACCGGCAATAAACATATCATCATTACAGAACGCGGTGTGATGTACGGTTACAACAATCTGGTGGTTGATTTCAGAGGAATAAAAATAATGCAGGCAACCGGATGCCCGGTTGTTTTTGATGCAACCCATAGTATTCAACTTCCCGGGGGGGCAGGCGATGCTTCCGGTGGGCAGCGTGAATTTGCACCCGTTTTGGCTAAGGCCGCTGTGGCCTCCGGGGTGAACGGGATTTTCATGGAAGTACATCCGGAACCCGATAAGGCGCTTTGTGACGGACCGAATTCCCTGAAACTGGATTCGCTTGAGCCGTTGTTGAAGCAACTTAAAGCGATTCATCAGATTAACGCTGATTCTGAAAATTAAGCTAAAGCTCAATGTCTGAAATTCAAAAACCACAGCAATTAAAAAATATCCGCCTACTGCTTTTGGATGTCGATGGCGTCTTAACGGATGGTTCGATCATTTATAACGAACACGGTGAAGAAACGAAAGTTTTTCATGTCAGAGACGGTCTGGGTATAAGGCTTTTACAAAAAGCCGGCATTTATGTCGGTATTGTCACGGGACGGGCGGCTTCCAACGCTTTGATGCATCGTTGTCGTAACCTGGAGATTGAGCTTATTTTTGACGATGTGCGTGATAAAGCGGCCGTATTGACCAAAATTTTAAAACAATTAAAAATCAGCGTGCAAGAAATCGCTTTTGTAGGAGATGACCTCATTGACCTGCCTATCATGCGGCAGATCGGGTTGCCCATTGCAGTTGCTGACGCCCATGAACTGGTTATGGAAACCGCATCGTGGACGACGACGGCCCGGGGCGGGCAGGGCGCTGTCAGAGAGGTTTGTGAAGCGCTTTTAAAAGCTCAGAAAAAATGGAGGCCTCTTTTGGAAGGGTTTAAATGGCTGGAAAAAGAAGAAAACTAAAACTACTGCTGACTTTTATCATCTTATTCGTTTTGGGAGTTACGGTCACGGTGTTTATCCATTATCGGCGCTCAACCGAAGAATCTGAAAAGATTATTTCTAACCTTCCTGATGATGCTACGCTAACAGTCGGTCGCGTTAGGCAGACCCAAACCAAAGACGGGAAAAAGGAATGGTTCCTGGACGCCGAATCGGTTAAATATGCCAATGAAAGCAAAGAAGCGGTGTTTAAAAATCTGGCAGTCACATTCTATCTTGAAGATGAAAAAGAGGTTCATATTTCTGCTGATAAAGGTGTTTTGAAAACGCAGAAGCAGGACTTTGAAGTCACGGGAAACGTGGTTGTGAAAAATGAACATTATGAACTCAAAACGGACAATTTGAATTATCAACACAAAAACCGTTACTTCTTCACCAAGGCACCCGTAGAAATTACCGGTGCGCCCTTTAATCTTAGGGCGGACTCCATGTCCGTTGATTTAAATACTAAAAAATCTGAATTTGAAGGAAATGTAAGGGGGATTTTTCATGGTCAAACTCTGTTTCGTTAAAAAAATCGGTTTGATTCGATTGTTCGTAATTTACGCTGTAATTGGCGCAATTCTGACCGCTTGGCCTGGTTTTGCCGAAGAAAAAGCCCAAGAAAAAACCAGTCCTAAAGAAAAAATTCATATCACATCCGATAAGCTTATTTCCGGGGGCGATCAGAGGTATGTTGAGTTTATCGGGGATGTCAAAGCCATCCAGGGAGATTCGGAAATTTTATGCGATACGTTGAAAATTTACTATAAAAAAGACAGCGTCAAACCTGATGGCACACCCGCTTCAGATGAGCAATCGCTTAAAAAAATTGTGGCAACCGGTAATGTGAGAATAAAGCTTGATAATAAGGATGCACAGACGCAAGAAGCGGTGTATCTGGTGGAAGAACGAATCATTATTTTAACTGGCGACAATTCAAAAATTGTCAGCGGTAAGGATTCGATTGCCGGTTCAAGAATTACCCTGTACCGTGATGATGGCCGCATTAAGGTAGACGGAAATGCAGAAAAACGAGTTGAAGCGATCTTTTTTTCCGGTAAGCAGGGCTTGGAATAAAAATGCCGACCTTATTTTTAAAAGACCTGGTCAAAATTTACAGTGGGCGAAAGGTTGTTGATTGCGTTAGTTTAGACGTGGAAAATGGTTCGGTTGTCGGATTGTTAGGGCCTAACGGGGCGGGCAAAACGACCAGTTTCTATATGACAATCGGCCTGATACAACCGGATCAAGGTCATATTTTTCTTGACAACACGGATATCACCGATTTGCCAATGTATATGCGGGCGCGTAACGGAATCGGTTATCTTCCCCAGGAAGCGTCTATCTTTCGTAAATTGACTGTGCTTCAAAATGTCATGGCGATATTGGAAGTGCTTCCTGACGCCAAATCCGGCCTGAAAGCACATGCGTATAACTTGTTAGATGAATTGGGAATTAAGCACCTGGCAGATCAAAAAGCAAATGTTCTTTCCGGCGGTGAACGCAGACGACTCGAAATAACACGCGCTTTGGCCACAAATCCGGCTTTTATTCTTCTTGATGAGCCATTTGCGGGAATTGATCCGTTAGCCATTATTGATATTAAAAATATCATTGTACATCTCAAAAAACGAGACATCGGAATTCTTATTTCCGATCATAATGTAAGGGAAACACTGGGAGTGTGTGATAAAGCCTATATCGTTAATGATGGCAAAGTGATTGAATCCGGAGTTCCGGAGACCATTGTCGCCAGTGAAACCGCCAGACGCATTTATCTCGGAGACGAATTTACTTTGTAACCTATGGAATTACAACTTCACCTCAAATTAGCGCAACAGATTGTGATGACGCCTCAACTGCGGATGGCTATCAAGCTGTTACAGTTGAACCGGATGGAGTTGATGGAAACCATTCGACAGGAAATGGATGAGAATCCGGCTCTGGAAGATATCACAGAAATCACCACAGATGATATTCCGGAGGAACCGGAAGATGTTGTTCCGGAAGATGATACAAGACTTAAAGAAGTTACGATAGATGAAAAAATCTCCAGCGATGTCGATTGGGATAATTATCTGGATGAATATAATTCCACCGGTAAAGTATATTTTGAGAATGAAAAAAAAGACGCTTACAATTTTGAAACCTTTATCGCCAGTAAAGGAACGCTCAAAGAACATCTTTTATGGCAATTGCTGATGATTTCGCCAACATCGGAAGATGAAGAAATCGGCAGTGTCATTATCGGCAGTTTGACCAATGATGGCTACCTGGATATCTCTGATGATGAGTTAGCTGTACTTTGTAATGTCACTCCCGAAAAAATTGGTCGGGTATTAACCCTTATGCAAACATTTGATCCGATCGGTGTTTGCGCTCATGATATCACGGAATGTTTGTTGATTCAAACGCGCCATTTGGGCATTGACAATCCGATTATAACGAAAATTGTCAGTGAACATCTCAACCATCTGGAAAATAAGAATTATCACGCCATCGCTGATGACCTTATGGTTGGGATTGATACCATCGTTGAAGCTGTGGATATCATCACAAGTCTTGAACCGCGTCCCGGACATAAATGGAATGATGAAGATCCTCGGTATATTAATCCTGATATTTTTGTGTATAAATTTGAAGATGAACTGGTGATTATGGTCAATGACGATGGAATGCCCAAGCTACGTGTAAGTTCATATTATAAAAACAGTGCTGGCAACAATTCGGGTCTCCCTAATGATGCCAAAGAGTATGTCCAGGAGAAGATCAGGTCGGCCGCCTGGTTAATCCGAAGTATTCGGCAACGCAATCAAACACTCTACAATGTGATGGAAAGCATTGTCAAATTTCAAAAAGAGTTTTTTGAAAAAGGGCCGGGCCATTTAAAACCACTGGTGCTTAGAAATGTAGCCGAGGATATTGAGATGCACGAGTCAACGATCAGCCGTGTGACGAATAATAAATATGTGCATACACCCCAGGGCATTTTTGAATTGAAATATTTTTTTAATGCCTCAATCAAACGTGATAATGGCGAAGCGATGTCGTCGGCCAGCGTGCGGGAAAAGATTCGGGCGATTATTGAAAATGAAAATCCGTATAAACCTTACAGTGATGACAGGATATCAAAACTCTTAAAAAAAGAACAAATTAACATTGCCAGAAGGACAGTCGCAAAATATCGTGAAAAACTAGGCGTACTCTCATCAAGTAAACGGAAAATTTTTTCCGAAATATAAATTCGACAACCTTTGAAAAAAAATATCTTTCCCTTCCACCACACCAAAGGAGGTTCTTTATGCAAACATCCGTTACCTTTAAAAATCTTGATTCTTCTGATAACCTTAAATCCTATGTTAGAGACAAATTAGATCGCTTTGATAAATTTCTTGACAATCCTGCTGAAGCCAATGTTGTGCTAACGGTTGAAAAATTTCGGCACATTGCTGAAATCAACATTAATGGCGATCGACTCAGAATTAATGGTAAGGAAGAAACCAATGACATGTATTCCGCCATTGATATGGTAATGGATAAGCTTGGTAAACAGATAAAGAAAAACAAGCAAAAAATACGACAACGCAGGGGAAAGATAAAGGGAATCGTTCCCGAACAGGCAAATTTTAATGAAGAGGACACGGACAGACGCGTAGTGGTTAAAAATTTGGATTATAAACCGATGGATGTTGATGAGGCGATTTTACAAATGGGTTTGGTCAAAGATAATTTTATTGTATTCACCAATTCACGAACGGATCGAATCAATGTACTCTATCGTCGTAAGGATGGTAACTTGGGATTGATCCAACCTACAAGTTAAACTTCGGGCCTTCGGACGTTCCGCTAATTACCCGTTCAATAAGGAACGGGAACGAAACAACTTCCCCAAGTAGGCGTATAGATTTTGGTCAGCTTTGTTCGATCTTTGATTACAAAAGTTGAAGGAATAGCAGGCTATTTTGATACTTTTGTGATCAGAGATCGGGCAAAGATGGCCTGAAGCTGTGATGCATAGTTGAGGAAGTTATTTCGTCCCGTAGCGCCATATTTTAAAACAGGGCGTTTA